>NZ_KV836051.1:0-87523 GCF_001838215.1 Corynebacterium sp. HMSC061H03 | reverse complement strand
AAAGTCAGACACACTTTTTGCTACTTAACCCGTGATTTGACCCCCGAATAACGAAGACCCCTACCAGCGTTTACACCGGTAGGGGTCTCTTCTTAGTGGCGGGGGCTGGATTCGAACCAACGACCTCTGGGTTATGAGCCCAGCGAGCTACCGAGCTGCTCCACCCCGCGTCAACTGTCCTGGCTTTTACAAGCACTCACAGCGGGTGCTGACCTCTCCGGCCAACGAGATGTAACTGTAGCACGGACCTTCCAACAAAGACCAATCCCCAGGTCATAGCCAGTTTCGCTACAACCTGGGGACTCTGCGAACCATAAGAACCTATGATTCTCGGCTAATCTCCCGTTGCAAGCCTTACTCTCTGTAAACCTTACTGACCATTGGCCTTCTGGTAGTCAGCGGCAGCGCGGTCGAGCTCGGCAAGCGCCTGGCCCTGTGCTGCGTAGTCACCGTTCTTCTGGGCGTCGTTAAGCTTCTGTAGTGCGTCGGAGATACGGCGAGCGGCATCGTCACGCGCGGCGACATCGACCTTGCGCTCTTCCTTCGGCGCCTCGTCGTCAGAGTTGACGTCGGCGGGGTCCTTGTCCTTATCCGACGGCTGCTCCTCAGCCTCTTCCTCACCGCGGACCTTGGTCACGGCGGAAGCATCGATACCAACCTGGCTCAGAGCCTCAGTGACCGTAGCGCCGTAGCCCACCTGACCGCGGTAAGCTACGAGAATACGCAACAGCTTCGGGAAGGCGGTCTCCTGCCCCTTGCGCTGGGTGTAGACCGGCTCAACGTAGAGAATCTCACCATCGCCGACCGGCAGCGTCAGCAGGTTACCGTTGGTGACCACGTTCGTACCCTCGAGCAGGGTACGGTCCTGGGCGACCTCATCTGCGGACATCATCGTGTCCTGCGCCTGACGCGGACCCATGGTCTGGGTGTTGGTCGGCAGGGCACGAATAGTGATTTGGCCGTAGGTCTCCGGCTCGGAAGAAGCACTCATCTGAGCGGAGAGGAACTCACGCTCCAGTCCACGGAATGCCGAGATCAGCTGGAAGCTCGGCTTGCCGCTCTCCGGATCGGAAGCGACAACATAGTACGGCGGCTGAGAGAGGTTCTTGTCTTCCGGTGCGGTCGGGTCGGACGGGACAGACCAGAAGGAGTCATTGGCGAAGAACACGCCCGGATCGCTGACGTGGTACTTGGCCATCAGCTCGCGCTGAACCTTAAACAAGTCCTCCGGGTAACGCAGGTGCTCCTGCAGTTCCTCGGAAATCTCCGACTTCGGCTTCACCACACCCGGGAAGACCCCCTCCCAGGCCTTGAGCACCGGATCCTTCTCATCGAACTCGTAGAGCTCAACGGTGCCATCGTAGGCGTCAACGGTTGCCTTGACCGAGTTGCGGATGTAGCTGACCTCGCTGTTCGGGAGCGGGCGTGGAGTGCCATCCGGGTTAATGGAATCCTGCGTGGTTTCCTGGAGGCTCATGCGCTGGGAGTACGGCATCTTGGCCAGTGTGGTGTAGCCGTCGACGATCCACTTCATACGGCCATCGACTACGGCCGGATAGGTCTTGGTGTCAGTAGTCAGCCACGGGGCGACCTTCTGAACACGGTCACGCGGATCGCGGTTGTAAATGATCTTGGAGTCCGGCCCAATACGGTCGGACAGCAGGATGTTGAGCTCCTGGTAACGGGTGGCGAAAATCATGCGGCTGGCAAGCCCGCCAACGCCAACACCACCCTCACCGTCGTAGGTGAAGTTACGGCCGTCAGCATCGTACTCATAGTCCTTGCCGTCACCGTTGCCGCCGACAATCGCGTAATCAGCATCGCTGTTGGCGATAACCGGGCCGTAGTAAATACGCGGCTGCTTTAGGTTCAGGTTCATGCCGTTCGGATCCTCGGACTCGAACAGGTCAGCCACGGTGTACAGCGGGTAACCACCGCGAGCGGAACCGGACTCAGATGCAACCTCGTCGACCTTGTTTGCCGGCGCGGCAACGAAGCCGTTGCCGTGGGTGTAGACCGTGTGGCGGTTAATCCAGTCAGTCTGGTTGCCCTGCAGCGTCTGCGGGTTCAGCTCACGGGCAGCGACGATGAAGTCACGGGACGCACCATCAATCTGGTAACGGTCAATGGCAAGAGGATCGGAGAAACCGTAGAAGTTCTTCAACTGGCGCTGCTGCGTGAAGGTACGTGGCAGCACTTCCGGATCCAGGATCCGGATATTGGCCAGAGTAGCGGCATCGCGGGAAATCGAGTCCGCACCTTCCTTCGCGGCTTCCTTATCGCCTTCCTTTTCAGCCGGAACACCCCAGTCGCGCTCGACCTTCACCTTGTCGTCGGTAAGCCCGTAGTGGTAGCGCGTCGACTCAATATTGCGCGCAATGTACTCGCGTTCCTTGGAAGCGCGGTTCGGGTTAACCGAGAACTGCTCAACTGCCATCGGCCAGGCCACGCCAATCAGACTGGCGGAAACCAACATCAGCACGGTGGCAAACGCCGGGATGGAAAGGTTGCGCAGGAAAATGGACGCGAAGAATGCAGCGGCCACGACAATTGCGATGACCAGCAGCGTAATCTTCGCTGGCAGCAGCGCATTGATATCGGTGTAGGAACCGCCGGTGAAGGTCTTCTGCTTGTTATTCAGCAGCTCATAGCGGTCCAGCCAGTAAGACACGGCCTTGAGCAGCATAAAAACACCGGCCCAGCACGCCAACTGCGCACGAGCCGCATTGGAAACGCGGGTCTTCTCCCCTGTGGTCGGGTTGCCTGGGCGGATGCCACCAAGGAAGTAATGTGTCACCAGCGACAGCAGGAACGCAATGACTACCAGGACAACCAGCGTCGAAACGATGTACGACCACAGCGGCAACTGGAACGCATAGAAGCCCAAGTCCTTGCCGTACTGCGGGTCAGTCTCACCGAAGGACTGCCGGTTTAAGAACAGCTGCACCGTCTGCCAATTGCCCTGCCCCACAAGGCCACCGAGTACACCGAAGACGATGGGCAGCGTGGTGAACATCGACTTCGAACCGGATTCGGCCATCCGTCGGTACACTGCCTGCGGGCTGCGTGGATCCGTCAGTCCGAGGTCGACGGGCCGCGAGCGCCACGCCAGCCACATAGATAGAAATGTCAGTGCGCCCGTTATTAGGCCTACGATGACAAACAGGACAATACGAGTGAGCCACGTGGTGGCGAATACCCCTCGATAGCCCACTTCACCGAACCACTGAAAGTCCGTATAAAAATTGACGGCGATGGGAATAACAAAGGTCAGCGCGGCAATCACCAACACGGTAATTGCCAGCCACCCCGGGCGGCCACCCGCCGATCGTCTCGGTCGAGTCTGGTTTAGAGACAACGTCTCTCCTGTTCAAGTTGAGCTTGACTTACCAGCGAGCTGGCAAGTCGGTCGTACGCTTATCTGTCATCTACTCTAAATAAAGTTCTTAACAATTGACTAAGGATGCTGTTTATACAGCGTTGCCAGGAAAGGGGCGTCGTCAAGCGTCATGAGCGAAAACAGCGGCACACAGACTCATCTCAGCCAGCAGGCACTCAATCGCGCCGTGCGTGAGGCTGTCGAATACGTCCACGCCGAAGGTTGGGACCGCGCTCCGAGTCTCTTCGCCCTCGTCCCCACCACCGCGCTTGCCGACGTGCTTGCCGACGAGCTGATTGACAGCGCCCCGCTGACTGTCGTTGCGCAGGAGCCTCTCCCCGAGGGAATTGAAGGTGGTAGCCCTGAGTTGGCGGACTTTATCGCTCGGACATCGTGGCCGGCAGGTGTCGTCGGCGCCGTGCTGGCGCAGGAAATTTTGGTCATTTCCCCGGAGCGGGCGGACAGTTTTGAGGGTGCATCCGTAGACGAGGTGCGGGCGCAGGCGGATGGCGAGGCCGCTCGTCAGGCACGTCTTTTCAGTGGCGTTATCAGTGAGGGGCCGCACCTAACGCTGATTCAGCCGCGCCCCACAGAAGCAGAACTGGATGAGCGTGGCCCCTTTGCTGAAGATGAGATTGAACTAAAGGATGGTTCTGGGGTAGCCGATGGTGTCATCGCTGCGCTGTATTCCACGTTCGGAAGTAACTCATAAATCCACCTACCAGCGATAAGAGACAGACAAGAGGCATTAAGAGCGCCGAATATCCTTATAACTAGCTGATTCCGGTTGACATCAGGACTAGAACCTAGTTGTATAACAAAGTGATAAAGGCGCGTCTCTAAGTTTCCACTCAGGGTTCTGTTGGACTTGGTTCTGTTGGACTTGGTTCTGTTGGACTCGGATTCTTCCAGGGACGGGCGAATGTGGCGAAGAAATCGCGAGTGTAGCGCGAGTTTTTCCTTTTATTGGTTTTCAACTAAGAGGTTTTAAATTATGAAGAACAACGTTGTTCGCCGTGCAGCAACCTCGGCAGCTGCAGCTTCTGCGCTGGCAGCGTCCCTCCTGTCTGGCGGTGTTGCCAACGCTCTTCCTACTGGTAACTACGTTGCCTTCGGCGATTCCTTCGCTGCTAACCCGGGCCAGTCCGATCCGGCCGTACCGGGTCGTGGTGGATGCCCAATTTCGGTTTCGAACATCGGCTCTCACGTTGCTCGCGAGACTGGCCTTGAATTGCACGACTACTCCTGCAACGGCACTACCGCTTTCATGCCGACTCAGCCGCAGAAGTCCCTGATGGGCCAGGTTGACAACGCTATCGCTCAGGGCTCCCTCGGCCCGGCCACCCAGCTAGTGACCATCTACGTTGGCGCCAATGACGCAATGCAGGGCGCTGTGCTGCCAATGCCGGTTCAGGATGACCTGTACACCACCAACGTTGTTGCTGCGGTACAGAAAATCAAGGCTGCTAATCCAACTGCTCGCGTCATGCTGATTGGCTACCCAGCTTTCACCTCGAATGACCCGACTCACTACGCTTGCCCGGTCAACGCCGCAGGTTTTGCACCGCACATTCCGGCTGCCGGCATGCACCAGTTTGAGATGGCTCTGCAGAACCGTCAGGAGCGCGCTGCAAATGAGTCCGGCATCGGTTTCGTCAACATGAAGAACGTTGCCAACATCGATGTCGCAATGTGCGGCCCGGACGGTGAGCGTCAAGTCTCGGCAATTCTGGATACTGACGTTGCTTCCTACAACATGACCAACCACCCGACCTTCCACGGTTCGGCAGTTACTGGCACCACCATCGCCAACGTCTACAAGAGCACCTTCTAAGGTTGCCCGACGTCGCTCAGGCGTTTTGGAGTGCAAAAACCCCAAAAACCCTCGCCTCGCTTTGAAAAGTGAGGCGAGGGTTTTTGCTGCCTCTTGCCACTGTGGGCGCCGTTTTTACATTTTTGTTTCTGCCGCGTCTGCTTCTGCAATGACCCTAATGCGCTCTCGCCCCTTCAGCGCGCGAAGGGCGTAGAGAATTGTTGCCAGGTCGATAACTTCCTGCAGCAGCGCAATAATCTTCTGGTACTGCGAATCTGCCGCCGACTTGGAGGCTTGGATCCGAATTGTCTGCGTTCCATTGACGGATGATGGGAAAAGCGACTACACGATATAAAAACATAAAAGCAAAATCCCCGGCCATAATGACCGGGGATTTCCATCAGTGGAGCTGCCGAGAATTGAACTCGGGTCCACCGCCAACTCGCCAGGGCTTCTCCGTGCGCAGTTCGCACGATCGCCTCTACTCGACCCTTCGGCTCAGGCAAACATGTCCGAATGACGGGCCCAGCCGCAAGTAAGAAGATCCCCGATGAGCCTTACGGCACACCCATCAGGCGAGCCCTTTTAAGTCGATGCCAGGGTCCGGACCAAAGGGCAAGCCCGGTCTGACAGACACGCTAGTCGCTTAATTAGGCAGCGAGAGCGTAGTCGCGCTGAGTGTTCTCGGCGCTTAATCAGTTGCTACGACGCTTAACGGTGGTCTCTAGCCTGCACCGGCACGCTTCCCCTGGCTCACTGTACGGTGTCGAAACCATGTCAGCCCCATACAATGCCTTCGAGCACGGGAAAGTGCGTAGCACTCAAAGGATGTTCAAGGATAACGCTTTACGACGAGGAAAGTCAACAGACCTCGTCATACAGCCAGCAGCCCCCCCCACATGTCAACTTAGAGTTGACAACGATGTCAACTAATGGTTGACTGCAGTCATGGATCCATTGACGACAATCCGTCACCGACTGCAAGCAACGAACATTGCCGAACAAGAACTTGAAGATGCCGTGGTGCAGGCTCGCGCAGCGGGCCATTCATGGGCAGAGATTGGAAATGTACTCAATATCTCCCGGCAAGCGGCATTCAAACGGTTCGGAAGTGTCCAAAACCCCGTTTCAGGAGAATTGATGACTGCCACAAAAACTACACATATCGCCGAACTCGGCGAAAAATTCCTTCGCCACATCATCAACGGTGAAGAAGCAGAAACCGTAAGCATGATCTCCCCAAAGCTCCGGAAGGATCTCCCCTGGTCCACTATCTACTCTGTCTGGGAAGATGTTCTCACCGAGACTGGGGCGTTCGAATCTTTCGACGACACCCAAGTCACCAGCCTCGGGGGAACCAGGACTAAGGAACCGACCTCGCAGAAACTCCTGTCGAAGATTCTCGGCACAAGTCTCGTCATCACCACCCTCAAACATGAGGCTGGCGAATGGATGGCTCGAGTTGCCTTTGACCGTCACGAAAACGTCATTGGCCTGCTCATCCTCCCAGTCGATGCGACTGAGTTCCCCTTCTAATAGAGCCCTCTTCTAATGAAGACCTCTACTACCCCTTGATGCCTTTCACACGGCGACCCAGCGCACGAGTAGCTTCGCGCTCCTCCGTGCGGCGCTTGATGTCCTGACGCTTGTCATAGTCCTGCTTACCGCGGGCGAGTGCGAGCTCGACCTTCAAGCGACCGTTGGTGAAATACAGCTTCAGGGGTACAAGCGTGTTGTTGCCATCGCGGACCTTGCCCCACAGGGTGTCAATCTCCTTGCGGTGCAACAACAGCTTGCGCGAGCGACGCGGTGAGTGATTAGTCCACGAACCGTAGGAGTACTCCGGGATATGCAGCCCGCGGAGCCACACTTCGCCGTCGTCGATGGTCGCGAAGGCGTCATTAAGCGATGCTTTGCCCTCGCGCAGCGCCTTGACCTCAGTGCCCACGAGAACGACACCGCATTCGTAGGTGTCAAGAATGTTGTAGTCATGGCGGGCACGACGATTGGTGGCCACCACCGCGTTGTTGGCGCTGACCTTTTCTTTCTTCGACTTCTTCTTGCCCATAACCTACTTAACTCTAGTCGAAGAAGGTGCACTACAGCTATTTCCTAGCTATTCCCTTAACTTTCCCTTGTGCGCCTCCTTGCAGCCAACATATATATGCCTCTGGCCTTTTACGTTGTGACGCAACTTACTTTCCCCTAACCTTTTACCAACGTCTAACACAGAGGGATTTAAATATGGGACAGTCAAAAACGTTGGAACCGGACAAAGCGCCCCCGAAGCCAAAGGGGTTCCTAGCAACACTGGAACGCATCGGCAACGCACTGCCAAATCCGTTTTGGCTGTTCGTGATTCTTGCCGGTGTAGTCATCGTTTCTTCGTGGCTCGGTGAGGCTGCGGGTATGCAGGCTAAGGATCCCGCGTCGGGTGACATCATCGAGGTGGAAAGTCTCGCTACCGCTGAGTATCTGCAAAAGATGGTTTCTGAGGCGGTAACGAACTTCACGGACTTCGCACCAGTTGGCCTGATTCTGGTGTGCATGCTCGGTGTCGCCATTGCGGAGTACTCCGGTTACATCGGCTCGGCAATTCGCGCGGCAATTTCCAAGGTGCACTCCCCTGTCCTGCTGACATTCATTGTCGCCCTGGCCGGCGTGACTGGTTCGATCGCTTCTGACGCCGTCTACGTGATTCTCATTCCGCTGGGAGCCGCCTCATTTGCCGCGGTTGGCCGTAACCCTATTGTCGGTGCGATGGTCGCCTTTGCCGCCTCGTCGGCCGGGTTCAATTCATCACTGGTGCTCAACATTACCGATGTGCTGCTGGCAGGCATCTCCACGCATGCTGCGCACTTCGTAGATCCGGAATACGTAGTTTCGCCGCTGGCCAACTACTTCTTCACCATGGCCTCGTCGATTGTGCTGGCTCTGATTATTACGGCTGTTACTGAGCTGTTCATCACCAAGCACGTGGAGAAGACCATCCACGAAGATCATGTTGACCACGAAGCTGCCGAGTTCACCAAGCCGGGCGCTTCGGAGGAGGCTGCTGAGGAAAACGCTAAGAAAAAGGAGCAGGACACCGCGTCGAGCAGCTCCAACAGCGGCCGCGATAAGCTCGTTCTAAATCCCTCCGAACGCCATGGCCTGCGCTACGGCAACATCGCCGCCGTCATCTTCCTGGCGCTGTGGTTCGCTGCCCTATTCATCCCGGGTTCGCCTCTGCGCGGCGAAGGCGACGGCATCTTGAATTCCGTGCTGCTTACCGACGTCGTGGTGTCCATTGCCCTCTTCTTCGCCGTGGTCGGTATTGCGTACGGCATTGGCGCCAAGACCATCACCTCCTCTGCAGATGTGCCCGCCTTCATGGAACGTGGCCTGGGCACACTGACCACAATGATGGTGCTCTTCTTCGCTGTTTCGCAGTTCACGGCCTACTTCAAGTGGTCCAATATCGGCCAGTGGACCGCCATCAAGGGCTCCGAATTCCTGACCAAGGCGGATCTGCCGCCGCTGTTGCTCTTTGCTGCCTTCGTCCTGATGGTGGCTGTTCTCAACATGCTGATTACCTCGGGCTCTGCACAGTGGGCACTGATGGCGCCGGTCGTGGTGCCGATGCTGATGTACGTCAACGTCTCCCCGGAGGTCTCTCAGCAGCTATTCCGTATTGGTGACTCCCCGACCAACATCATTACACCGATGTCGCCGTACTTTGCGCTGGCACTGACCTTCCTGCAGAAGTACTACAAGCCGGCGGGTGTCGGCACGCTGATGTCACTGGCCATCCCTTACTCGCTGTGCATGCTGGTGGGCTGGTTCCTATTCTTTGTTGTGTGGTATCTCGCGGGTATTCCGCTGGGGCCAGGGGTTCCGGTGCGTTAACTCACAACTTCTGGGCAACTGAGGGATTGGTCGAATTTTTCGGCCAATCCCTCACTTATTTGCGGTACTCGGGTTTAGTATTGCGTACGGTCGCCACCACAACGGGCGTCGTTAAGCGAAAACGTACACACTTTGAGCACACACTGAGACGCGGATATAACCTATGCCAACAAAGCACCTAAAATTTACGGGATCGACAGGCGAGACTCTGGCTGCATCGATTGATTTGCCGGATGGTAAGCCACGCGCGTGGGCACTATTTGGTCATTGCTTCACGTGTAATCGGATGGTGCCCGGCGCGTCACGCACCTGCAAGGCGCTGGCGAAGAAGGGCATTGCGGCGTTCCGGTTCGACTTCACTGGCCTCGGGCAGTCCACTGGTGATTTCGGTGAGACGACGTTCCAGACCAACATCGATGACCTTAAGGCCGCCTACGAGTTCATGGAGGCAGAATTTGAGGCCCCCTCGCTACTGATTGGGCACTCGCTCGGTGGCGCAGCGGCGCTGAACGCCGGCCACGATATGCCGAAAATCAAGGCGGTAGCGACAATCGGTGCACCCTTCGATCCGGCACACTCGATTGTGCGCATCGCCGGTGACATTTCGACGGTCGATGAGCACGGCACGCAGGTTCTGCAGATTGAAGGTCGTGGCATTCCCATCTCCCGTGAGTTCTTGGAAGTGTTGGCGGACTACAACCCGGAGGTTTATCTCAGCCAGCTGCGCAAGCCACTGCTTATTCTGCACTCCCCGACCGACCAGACTGTTGGTATCGATAGCGCCCAGAAGATTTTCCAGGTCTCTCGCTATCCAAAATCCCTGATGAGCTTGGATCGCGCAGACCACTTGCTCACTCGCGCTAAGTCCGCCGCGCGCGCTGCTGACCTGATTTATGCGTGGGCGGATAGCTATCTTCCGGAGGCTGAATAGCCCTGTTATCATTAGGGGTTATGGACACAACTGAACACTCTGGCCACTCACACGGCCACGGTCATTCACACGGTCATTCACACGGCCATGACCACGCTCATATTGACCCCGCGAATACTCCTGCCCGTCGCCTGCTCGCAGCTGCGGGTCTAACTCTTGTCGTATTTCTCGCCGAGCTCATCGGCGGCTTGGTCTCGGGTTCACTGGCGCTGCTGGCAGATGCCGGCCATATGGTGACGGACTCCGCAGGCCTGCTTATGGCAGTTGCCGGTTTGGCTATCGCCCAGCGCGGAGCCAATCACCGCGCGACGTACGGGTACCGTCGTGTTGAAGTTCTGACTGCTCTCGTCAACGGTCTGACCGTTTTCATCATTGCCGCTGTGATTCTCTGGGGCGCAATCCGGCGATTCGGGTCAGTGGAGCAATCTGAAATCCAGACCACGTCGATGCTCATCATCGCGGTCATCGGCCTGCTCACCAATGTGATTGCGGCGTTTCTGCTCGCCGGCGCTGCCAAGGAAAGCGTCAACGTCCGCGGCGCGTATCTGCACGTGCTTGTCGACGCCGCTGGTTCGGTCGCCGTCATTATCTCCGCTATCGCTATCGCATACACCGGCTGGACTGCCATCGACTCGGTGGTCTCTATCGTGATTGCGCTCTTCATCGTCCCCCGAGCCGCCGTTCTGGTGCGCGACTGTCTCCACGTGTTGCTGGAGTACACCCCGAAGGGCGTCGACACTGAGAGAATCACTGCTGACCTGTCTGACTTGGACGGAGTGGTCGATGTCCACGATCTCCACGTCTGGTCCCTCAACGGCAGCGACCTACTGGCATCTGTCCATCTCGTGCGCTGCGACACGCTCCCCAACGGCGACGAGCACGCATTGCTCGACCGCGCGCAGGCACTGCTTCACGACGTCCACGGGATTGAACACGCCACGGTGCAAATTGAAAGAACCGGGCACGCTGACCACGAGTACCCGGCTCATACCTAAAATGTTCGGCTAGTAGCTGAAGTAAGATGCTAGCCCTCGAGCTGCTCCCCTAGCTCCAGCCATTCCATCTCCAGCTCTGCCTTCTGCTCAGCCACCTCCGCAGCACGGCGATCGAGGTCCGCCAGCTTTTGTGTGTCCAAGTTGGCTACATCAGCACTCGCTTCCGCCATCTGCGTATGCAGTTCACTTTCCTGCTGGCTGAGCTTCGCCATCTTCCGCTCCAGGGCACTCATCTTCTTTTGAACAGCATGAGCTTCCGCGGCTGAGAGCTTCGATGTCTCTTCGGCAGCATCATCTTCACGAGTTCGCGTGGCAGTGACGCGTGCACCCCTGTCAGCCAGCTGTGCGCGGCGCTGGAGGTATTGACCAATCCCACCTGGCAGGTTCGTCAGCTCACCATCGCCGAAAAGGGCCCAGGCCGAGTCCGCAATACGCTCAATCAGGTAGCGGTCGTGCGAGATGACCACCAACGTGCCCGGCCAATTGTCCAGCAGGTCTTCCAATTCCTGCAGTGTGTCAATGTCCAGGTCATTCGTCGGCTCGTCGAGCAGCAGGAAGTTCGGCTCGCTCATCAACACACGCGTGAGTTGCAAGCGACGGCGCTCACCACCGGAAAGGTCTGCGATTGGAGTGCGTTGCCGTTTCGGGGAAAATCCCAATCGCTCAGCCAGTTGCGAGGCGCTAATCTGCTTCTTGCCCAGGTCAATATAGGTCGCGACGTCCTCCACAGCGTCGAGCACACGCATTTCCAGCGGCAGATCATCGAGCTCCTGTCGCAGCCAGCCCAGGCGCACCGTCTTGCCCTCAATTCGCTTGCCATCGCTTAGGGGGTAGTCTCCCGCCAACGCACGCAACAAAGTCGTCTTACCCGAGCCGTTGACACCGACCAGGCCGATGCGCTCGCCGGGGGCCAGGCGCCACGTGACGTCGTTAAGCAATTCCCTACCGTCGGGCGTTTCCAGGGACGCATGCTCCAACTCCACGACCACCTTGCCCTGACGACGCTGCGAAAACGCCATCAGCTCCACGGAATCACGCGGTGCCGGGACATTGGCGATGAGCGCCTCAGCTGCTTCGATGCGGTAGCGAGGCTTCGAGGTGCGGGCCGGTGCACCCCGGCGCAACCACGCGAGTTCCTTACGTGCAAGGTTCTGGCGACGCTGCTCGGCGGCATCCGCCTGGCGCGCACGCTCGGCACGCGCGAATGTCCAGTCGTTGTAACCGCCATCGTAAAAATCGACGGTTCCGTCGTGGACTTCCCACGTCTTCGTGGCAACGGTATCCAGGAACCAACGATCGTGCGTGACGACGACCAGGGCTGCCCGGCGCGAAAGAACATGATCGGCCAACCACTGCACACCCTCAATATCGAGGTGGTTCGTTGGCTCATCGAGGATGAGCAGATCCAGATCGCGGACCAGTGCGGCCGCCAGGTTAACGCGACGGCGCTCACCACCGGAGAGATTGGCGACCTTGGTATCCATACCGAGGTCATTGATGCCGATGCCATCGAGGACCTCGCGGATGGAAGCGTTACCCGCCCACTCGTGTTCAGCGAGGCCGAGCGGTGCGATGACGCATTCAAACACGGTGGAGTTCGGGTCGAGCTCCGCGCCCTGGGTAACATGCGCCATGGCCATGTCGTTGGCTCGCGAAATACGTCCGGAGTCCGCCGGCTCCACGCCTGCCAGAATCTTCAGCAGTGTGGACTTGCCGCCACCGTTCAAACCGACAACACCGATGCGGTCGCCCTCTTGAACGCCGAGGCTGACGCCGTCGAGCAGAGTCTTGAGCCCGAAGGACTTAGAAATATTCTCGCAATTAATCAGATTCGCCATGATGAGTATTTATTGTGCCCCATTCGACGTTGCCAAGCACACGCCGGACATACCAGGCCACCGGCAGCTCATCGAACTGCTCTTGGGTTACCCATTTAAATTCCGGATGCTCGCCACTGAGCTGGACAGCCTGCGCGTCGTTAGCCTCGCGTACTAGAAAAGTCACCGTGTGGAAGCGGAAGTTCTCCCCGCCCATATCCGGATTGGAATAGTGGGCAAATTCGCTGACCTCCGCTGCGCGCAGGCCGGCCTCTTCACGCAGTTCGCGCACAGCGGCCTCCGCGGGCTCCTCCCCTGCGTCGAGCTTGCCACCGGGCAGATCCCACTGGCCCCCGAGGAAGCCCTCGTATTCACGCAGCAGAAGCAGCAAGCGGTCACCGCGGAAAACTATGCAGTTGCACACCCAGCCGTCGTCGTCAGGCCAGAACTTAGTCCAAGCCACGCCGCGCGGTTCGCGCCGGCCGATCTCGGCCCTGCTGGGGTTGTCATCACGGTGCATGGGGAAAGATTGCCTGTCCTTTATTAAAAGCGCTGGTCTCGTGAGACCTCAGCGAGGCGAACGAAATCGGCAATTTCGAGCTTCTCTCCTCGCTGCTTGGGGTCAATCCCCGCTGCCATAAGCGCCTCTTCGGCTGCGGCGCCAGATCCGTAAATCCCCGATAGGGCCGCACGGAGGGTCTTGCGGCGTTGCGCAAAAGCAGCGTCGATAAGCGGGAAAAGGCGCGCGCGGAATTGCGGCGAGATTTCCCACGGAGCCTCGGGGGCATCGGCGGCATTGGAGTTCTCAGGAGCGTCGGAGCGAGCGTAGCAGTCAATGCGAACGAGCCCGGAATCAACCTTGGGGACCGGCCAGAAGACGTGCGGACCAATGGCACCGGCGCGACGCACTGTGCCGTAGTAGGCGGCCTTGACACTGGGGACACCGTAGATCTTGGAGCCCGGCTGAGCCGCCAGCCGGTCAGCGACCTCAGACTGCACCATCACGAGCACGCGACGGATGGTGGGCAGCTCGGCAAGCATGTGCAGGAGCACCGGTACAGAAACGTTGTAGGGCAGATTGGCCACCAGCGCATCTGGGGCAGTCTGAAAGTCCTCGCGGCTGACCTTCAGCGCGTCTTTCTCAATGAGCTCAAGTGCGCAGCCCTCGGCGCGCTCAGTGATTGTCTGGGGCAGACGCGCCGCCAGCCGCGGATCGATTTCAACAGCCGCCGCGCGGCCGCAGTGTTCGAGCAGCCCGAGGGTCAGCGAGCCCAAGCCGGGGCCAACCTCAACAGGGTAGGAATCCTCCGGCAAGTCCGCCGCAGCGACAATTCGACGCACGGTGTTGGCGTCGTGGACGAAGTTCTGCCCCAATTTCTTCGTCGGGACAATATCCGACTGCGCCGCCAAGTCGCGTACTTCGACCGGCCCCAAGAAAGAAACTTCTGCTTTAGTCACAGTTAGATACTACGGGGTCAACACAAAAAATAGGCTTAGCTCGTTATGGCTAGACGGAACTAGCTTTAACGAAGCCCCATGGAAGCGGTACAAGCGGGCCATGCGCCCCAACCCTGACCAGCCTGGACGCGCTCGGCGACAGCGATCTGCTGCTCGCGGGAAGCCTGCGATGCACGCGGTGCATACTCAGTACCGCCGTAAGCTGCCCAAGTGGAATCGGTGAACTGCAGACCACCGGAGAAACCGTTACCGGTATCGATAGCCCAGTCGCCGCCGGACTCACACTGAGCCAGCTGATCCCACACACCGTAGCCAGCGGCCGGAGCTGCAATGCGAGACTTAGTGCCCTGGCGAATAGTGGAGATACCCGGAGCCTTTAGCTCCTTTTCTTCCAGGACCTCGCGTCCGAGCTCTTCACCATCGCGAGAGGTGACCTTGACCTGACGCTCTACCTGGCCCGGTTCACCTTCCTGCTCAACGATGCGCTCATCTTCGAACATCGAATCATCTTCAATGATGTTCTCGTGAGCTGGAATCTCCTCAGTCTCGGTGATGGTCTTATCAATCAGACGAGACAGAGCGATGCGCATCCCCTCGGTGACCGGAGCATCCAGACCCGGCTCGACGGTGTCATCTTCACGCAGTTCAATGCCACGCTGAGCCAGCACATCTCCGACGGTCATAGCCGGGACGGTCAGGTCGATGTCCTTGGCATCGTCGTGAAGCACAATATTCTTGGCACGAACGACGTCGAGTTCGACCCCCTTAGCGGAAATCTCGCCCTTTTCGACCTCGACCTTGTCCTTATCGGAGATGAGCCCCTGCTTCTTCAGACCTTCAATCAGCTCATCGGTAGTGATGGCATTGGTCTTGTGCTCCTGCGGCTTGCCATCGACAATCATCGTGACCGGCTTGGCAGAGCGGTAGACCAGCTTGCCGCCGTCCGTGAGATCGCCCTGACGCTGAACCAGGTCGCCACCGGTGGTTTCGACACCAGCCTTTTGCAGAATGGCCTTGTCATCCTTGGACCAGGTTGCGATTTGCTCGACCTTGCCGTCGATTTCGACGGTGATGGTGTCATAGTTGGATGCTGCGACAGTGCCACCCAGAGCAACAGCAGCGACCAGACCGCCTGCGGCGATCTTGGACGAAGTGGAAACTCCGTCGTTAGCACGATTGAGATGACGCTTCTTCGCAGCACTCACGGGGTTCGTCACAGCCTTTCGGAGGATGGGCAGTTAGCAGATGAAAGAAATACAGTTTGTAACAGTACGGTAAAGATTCAGTGTTGTCTAAAATATATCGATAAAAGTGACGGGAAATACAACAAACCGCCCCGGCTGCATTTCCGCAGCTCAGGGGCGGCAATACGCCAGCACGTGCTTAAATGCCGTACACCCGACGTGCGTTATCCGTCAAAATCTGCGCCATCTCCTCCGCCCCGATTTCTCGGGCCGCGGCCATCGCACGCGCCTGATGACCGATAAAAGTGGACTCGTTGCGCGCACCTCGGAAAGGCTCCGCGGTCATGTACGGGGCATCGGTTTCCACCAGCAGCTGCTCCGCCGGCGCCTCAGCCACAGCCTGCCGCAGGTAATCATTGCGTTTGAAGGTCACGTTGCCGGTAAAACTCAGCAGGTAACCACGTGTAATGGCCTCGCGGGCAACCTCGATGGGCGAGGAGAAACAGTGCAAAATAACCGTATTGTCATAGCCGTCCAACGCCGCCATCAGGTCTTCATCGGCGTCGCGATTATGAATCATCAACGGCTTGCCGACGGTTGCTGCGAGCTCCATATGCCACTGCAACGCAGCCAGCTGTTCGCTCTTCGACGCGCAGCCGTCGAGGGAATCCAGCCAGTACCAATCCAATCCCGTCTCCCCCACGGCCACAACCCTGGGGTCGGCAGCCATTTCGGTTAAGCGGGCCTTGGCGTCGTCGTCAAGCTCGTGCGCGCGCGTCGGATGGATGGCGGCGGCGGCCCAGACGTTGGGGTGCGCGTGCGCGGCGGCAAAGGCCAGTTCGGTTTCCGGCATGCCGTCGCCGACCGTGCAGACTCCGACGACGCCCGCTGCGGCGGCCCGGTCCATGAGAGCCGCAATCTCCTCCGGAGTTTGCGCCCCACAGGACGCGAGATGCGTGTGGGCGTCAAACAGCGGAGTGAGATACTCCGCGGGTTCTGCAATCTTGCGTTTGCGCTTTCCCATACCTCTACTGTGCCCCTACTTCACCTGTGCCCACTCAGGGCCGTGCTCAGCCAACTCAGCGTCGAGCTTGGTGAAAATCGGCTTCGGCTTGGCCAGCACCGTACCCGGCTCAATGTCGAAGCGGCGCCAGGCGGCCTTCTGATTGACGTAGTCACCAGTGATGATTGGGTAACTCCTACCCTCTGCCGGCAGGTCAGCGCCAACCGGTTCGACCGGCATGTCGTCCTGCACTTCCTGGATTTCCGGCATTGCGGCCCAGATGCCCTCGCCCCCCAGGGTCTCGAAGACCTTCTGCGCGCTTTCCGGCAGGTACGGGGTCAGCAGCACATTTGCGTCGCTGACTACCTGCAGCGCTGTCCACAGCACGGTGGCGAGACGCTCGCGCTGGGACTCATCCTTCGCCAGCTTCCACGGCTCCTGCGCAGCAATGTAGGCGTTGGCCTCTCCGACCAAGTGCATGGCGGCGGTGATACCGGCGCGGAAACGGGACAGAGCAAGTGCATCGCCGACCTCGGCGAAGGAGCGCTCAGCCAGGTCGAGCAGTTCACGGTCAGCGTCGGTGAGCTCGCCCGGAGTCGGCACCTCACCGAAGTTCTTGAAAGCCATGGACACGGTGCGGTTGACCAGATTGCCCCAGGAGTTGGCCAGCTCGTTATTCACGCGGCGGACGAACTCATCCCAGGTGAAGTCGGTGTCCTGGTTTTCCGGGCCTGCCATTGCGATGAAGTAGCGCAGCGGATCCGGACCGAACTCCGCCAGGAAGTCCTTCACATAGATGACAACACCCTTGGAAGAGGAGAACTTCGAGCCCGACATGGTCAGATACTCAGAGGAGACGACCTCCGTCGGCAGGTTCAGCTCACCGAGTTCCCCGACCTCGCCCCCACGAGATCCCTCGCCACGGTATCCCAGCAGCTCAGCCGGCCAAATCTGGGAGTGGAAGGTGATGTTGTCCTTGCCCATGAAGTAGTAGGACAGCGCCTCCGGGTCATTCCACCACTTGCGCCACGCTTCCGGGTCGCCAATGCGCCAAGCCCACTCAATGGAGGCAGATAGGTAGCCGACAACAGCGTCGAACCAAACGTAGAGTTTCTTGGTCCCGTTTTCCGACCAGCCCTCCAGCGGAATCGGCACACCCCAGTCAATGTCGCGGCTCATTGCACGCGGGCGGATGTCCTTCAGGATGTTCAGGGAGAATTTCAGCACATTTGGGCGCCAGTCCTTGCGCTCTTGAAGCCATTCGGTCAAGGCCTCTGCCAGAGCCGGCAGGTCGAGCAAGAAGTGCTCAGTTTCAACGAACTTCGGGGTCTCGCCGTTGATTTTCGACACCGGATCAATCAGATCGGCCGGGTCAAGCTGGTTACCGCAGTTGTCACACTGGTCGCCACGGGCACCGGAAGCGCCACAAATTGGGCAGGTACCTTCGATGTAACGGTCCGGCAGCGTGCGCCCGGTCGACGGGGAAATCGCCCCCATCGTGGTCTGCTTGACCATGTAGCCGTTTTCGTAGAGCCCGCGGAAGAGCTCCTGGACAACCGCGTAGTGGTTGCGCGTGGTAGTGCGCGTAAACAGGTCGTAGGAAAGCCCCAGACCCGCGAGGTCCTGCACAATCTGGCGGTTGTAACGGTCGGCCAATTCCTGGACCGATACGCCTTCCTTCTCCGCCTGCACCAGCAGCGGCGTGCCATGCTCATCAGTACCGGAGACCATCAGCACGTCATTGCCAATCATTCGCTGGTAGCGAGCGAAAACGTCCGAGGGGACACCGAAACCTGCAACATGGCCGATATGTCGCGGACCGTTAGCGTACGGCCACGCAACTGCTGTGAAAATGCGAGACATATCTAACAGGGTAATAGATGACCTACCATCGCGATGAACTGTGCCCGCATGAAAGTCTTCATGAACTGTCCCCTACCGTCATCGCACGCATGCGCAGTCACTACGCTTATGTCCTATGTCCACTCGGTCCATCTCCTCCGACTCGGCTGCTGACTTCACTTCGCGCGCGACCACGGCACTAGCTCGTCTTATCGCTGCCGGTCATCGCCCCGCCGCACTCATCGGCTCCTGGTTCGGTTTTCGCGCGGTTCTCGCCGCCAACGTCGAGCTCACCGCCTGCGATTCGGCAGCACTTTTCACCAGCCCCGACCCCGATGGGTGGATTTTTGGGTTCCGCCCCTACTCCGGCGCCAGCGCGCACGGAGTCGCTGCCTGCGTCGCATTGCTTTCCGACGACGGCACGTGGCATTTCGACGGCCCCGGCTCCGGCGACCCGCTCAATCCGGATTTCCAAGCTCTTCAGGAGGCCATCACTTACTCGCGCATCAACACGCATGCCGACGCGCTCCCCGCGGCCACACCACTGGAGTGGGATCAGGGCGACCGAGAACGCCACCAGCTTGCGGTGGAGAACTGTAAGGAGGCAATTGTCGCAGGCGAGGTGTATCAAACCTGCATTTCCACACGCTTTCACGCGGAGCTGAATGCGAGCGACACTGCACTAGCCCACGCCGGCGCCTGGTTTTCCTCCCGCGTGGCGCGGTATCAACCGGCTCGAGCAGCATTCTTGCCCGGCAACCTCGATGCTGGAGTTCCAATTCTGGCTTCGCTGAGCCCTGAGGAGTTCCTCATCCGTGCAGGCACAAGCGTGACTGAGACTCCCATCAAAGGCACGGTTCCCGCTGACCGGTCCCCGAACGAGTTATTGCGCAGCGACAAGGATGTCGCCGAGAACATCATGATTGTCGACCTGGTGCGCCATGACCTCGGCCAGGTGGCCAAGACTGGCACTGTGAAGGTCACTGACCTGCTCAGTGTGCGCCCGGCCCCGGGCGTGTGGCACCTCTTTTCCACAGTCTCCGCGGAACTTCCCGATCAGCTCAGCCACGCTGAGCTAATCGAAGCCTGCTTCCCACCAGCCTCAGTCACCGGTACACCAAAGCTGCGAGCAATTGAGCTTCTGCGCGAATGGGAACCCGAACCCCGTGGTGCCCACTGCGGCGCGATTGGCGCGGCCCACGGGGATGCACTTGAGCTCAATGTTGCCATTCGTACCGCTGAGTACGCAAAAGACCCGAACTCGGGGAGAGTTCGGGTCGAAGCTGGCATCGGCGGTGGCATCACCATCGGGTCTACGCCCGAGGGCGAATGGGCTGAGATTGAGGCCAAGGCCGCACCGCTGTTGTTAGAGAGCTAGTTGCGTAGTTTACGAGCACGACGGCGCTCGCGCTGTTCGGCCGCTTCCGCCAAGCGGCGCTCGCGAGCCATGCGCAGGGCAAACTGACGCTGTTCCTTGTCATCGAGGTACATCGGATCGTCGGAAAGCCCCTTAACCAGCGCCACCATCAGCGCCAAGATAACAATGACGAACGGGCTTGCCGCCAAAATGGTGATGTTCTGCAGGTTGGACAGGGCATCGCTGCCGCCGGTGACCAATAGGACAATCGCAATCAGAGCGGTGAAAATACCCCACATAGCAGTGACCGTGCGCGATGCTGTGAGTCGACCGAACTGGCTCATGGTGCCCATCACCGTGGAGGCGGAGTCCGCCGAGGTAATGAAGAAGGTAGCCAGCAGAACCATTGCGATGACGGAAGTAATCGCGCCACCCGGCAGGGATTCCAGCAGGTTGAACAGCTGGCTCTCAGCCGAGCCGTCGCCATAGATGGAAGCACCCTGCTGCTCACGAGTAATGGCGGTGCCGCCAAAGATGGAGAACCATACGGCAGAGACAATCGACGGAACTGCGACGACGGTGAAGACGAACTCACGGATAGTACGGCCGCGAGAAATACGTGCGATGAACATACCGACAAACGGCGACCATGAGATCCACCAGGCCCAGTAGAAAATTGTCCAGGAAGAGAGCCATTCACCGGCGGTGCCGTCAGCGGAAGCACTGGAGCGGGAGGCCATCTCAAAGAAGGAATCCAGGTAGCTGCCAATAGAGGTCGGAATCAGGTTCAGAATCACCACGGTAGGGCCGAGGACCAACACCAGCAGAGCCAGCAGACCTGCGGCAACCATGTTGAAGTTCGAGATGTACTGAATTCCCTTGCCCACGCCCGACAGTGCAGAGACCAAGAAGGCACAGCCCAGAACGAGAATAAGACCAATCCACAAAGGTGCGCCCTTGATGGCGTTGAACCCGTTGATTTCCAAACCGGCGGAAATCTGAAGTACGCCCACACCGAGAGAGGCTGCCGTACCGAAGACGGTGGCAAAAATCGCAAGCGCGTCGATAAGCTTGCCCAACCGCCCCTCAGCGCGACGCGCGCCGATGAGCGGGATGAACGCCGCCGAAATCAGCTGCTTTCGGCCGAGGCGGTAGGTCGAGTAAGCAATTGCGAGACCGACGATGGCGTAGAGCGACCACGGGTGCAGAGTCCAGTGGAACATCGTCGAAGCCATGGCGGTACCGACTTCCTTCGGCTGGTGGCCCGGCACGCCATCGCGATAGAAGGTCAGCGGCTCAGCGACACCGTAGAACATCAGACCGATGCCCATACCGGCGGCGAACATCATCGCAATCCAGCTAGGCGTGGAAAACTCTGGTTTCTCGTTGTCCTTGCCCAAGCGGATGTGACCGAACTTGGAAATTGCGATGGACACAATAAAGAAGACAAAGACGGTGCTGGCCAAGATAAACAGCCAGCCGGTGTTCTCCACAACCCAGTTCAGAGAACTAGATGCAAACGTGGAGAAACTATCTGGCCACACCAGGCCCCAGACGATAATTGCCAGAATTGCGACAATGGCGGGGACGGTAACCCCGAGGTTCACGGGAGCGTGAGAATCGTCGGCCCTGACTTCGCCAACGACCGACTCCCCTACTTCTTGTTGTATTTCATGTTCTGGTGGATTCGTCATTCCTCCACCATGTTCATCATTGACCTGGGATTTCAACTTAGAATGCGGGTTTTCTCAGGTTTTCTTCATTTTTTCCCAGAGTGCAAAAACTGCCACTAATGGCGTTTACCCTGTTCACTGCCGTGTGCTGGGAGATTTTCTGGCACAAAGTAACAATCGCCTAACGATTTTCCTCGCGAGCAGCCAAAACCGCCTGATAGAGATCACGGTGCTTTGTCATTCCAGCCTCTGCCGCAACCTGCTTCGCGGCATCCTTCAACCGCATGCCATCAGCCACGAGCTCCTCCACGCGGTCAACTAGGTCCTCCGTGGATACCACCGTCGCCTGCTGCCCCGCGCCCTCAATCACCACCGTAATTTCGCCGCGGACACCTTCCTCCGCCCACGCAGCCAGCTCTCCCAGCGTCGCACGGCGAGTTTCTTCAAAGCGCTTGGTCAATTCACGGCTTACCGACGCGCGCCGCTCCTCACCTAAAATCTCCGCGGCATCCGCCAACGTGACAGCCAATCGATGCGGCGACTCAAAGAAACAACAGGCTCGCTTCTCTGTCTTCAGTGATTCCAACCAGGCCCGGCGCGCCCCCTGTTTACGAGGTGCAAAGCCATCGAAACAGAAGTGGCCGACCCCCAAGCCACTGAGGGCCAATGCGGTTGTCACCGCGCTCGGTCCCGGTACGCAGGACACCGGCACGCCCGCGTCGTGAGCAGCCGCCACCACAGCCAGGCCAGGGTCTGACACCACCGGCATCCCCGCATCGGTCACCACAATGACTTTCTGTCCCGCCTTCGCCGCCTGAATCAGCGACTCAGTGCGGCTCTCTTCGTTGTGATCGAAGTTCGAAATAAACTTCCCCTTGGGGGAAATGCCCAGCGCTGTGGCCAGGTTGCGCGCCCGCCTGGTGTCTTCCGCGGCGATGATATCGGCGTCGATAAGCGCACCGCGCAAGCGGTCAGAGGCATCGGCGATATTACCCAGCGGCGTTGCCACCAGAGTGATGCCGGGAGCCAGCGCCGTCGCCTCGCTAAGTGGCTCGTTGTCGTGCGGTTGGAAGTTCGATGCCGAATGCGTCATGATTCCATAGCTTAAACTGACATTCGTGACCGATGCCGCTTTAACCCCACCACCGGAAACCGAGCGCCGCGCGAAAAAGCGTTTCCTGCGCCCGATTCCCCCGGTTCCCCCACTGCCGCCACTGCGGCGGTGGGATAAATGGGATACCACCACTTTTGTAGTTCTCGGAATCGTGGCAGCTCTAACGCGTTTCATCGGGCTTGCTTCCAAGACCGACAATGGCACCCCGCTCTTCGATGAAAAGCACTATGTGCCCCAGGCATGGCAGATTCTGGAGTCCACGCGTGACCCCATCTCGTCTGGCATCGAGGACAATCCCGGCTACGGTCTGATCGTGCATCCGCCAGTGGCCAAGCAGGTCATCGCCTTGGGCGAGTGGATCTTCGATTACTCACCAATGGGCTGGCGGTTCATGTCTGCGGTGTGCGGCACGCTGGTCGTCCTGCTGCTCATGGACATCGTCCGGCGCATCTCTCGCGGCTCGCGCTTAGCAGTGGGTATTGCTGGTCTCTACGCGCTTGCCGACGGAGTGCTGTTTGTCTCCTCCAGGGTCGGCATGCTGGACATGATTCAGACCTTCTTCATCATGGCGGCCGCGTGGTCACTTCTCATCGACCAGGCCGATGCCCGCAAGCGCCTGGACTCCGCCACGGAGCTAGGCAGTTTCGGCCCCTATCTCAGCTATCGCTGGTGGCGCCTGCTCGCCGGCATCATGCTGGGGCTTGCCACCGGAGTGAAGTGGTCTGGCCTGTATTACATTGCAGCATTCGGTCTTTGGTCCGTCTTCACGGATCTGGTGTCACGTAAGAATGCCGGTGCGCACAAGCCCGTGCTCGGCGCACTCGCCCGCGATACCGCCCCGGCGTTGCGCGATCTCGTGGCGGTCCCGCTGGGCGTTTACTTCTTAAGCTGGCGTTCCTGGTTCGCCGAAGAGACGTCAGTCTATCGCCATATCGCGCCTGAAAACCGCGACACGGGAATCCCCGGCACCGACTGGCTTCCCGAGGCCGTTCAGAATTACCTGCACTACCAAAACAGCGTGCTGAAGTTCCACGCCGAGCTGACCACCTCTAATGGACACAAGCACCCTTGGGAGTCCAAGCCCTGGGAGTGGCTGGTCAGCTGGCGGCCAATGCTCTACTACTCCACCGAAACCACCTGCAGTGGTGGCCAGGAGTGCAAGGGCTGGATGATGCTCTTTGGCACCCCGCCCATCTGGTGGTTGTTGGTCCCCGTGGTCCTGTGGGCCACATGGCGTTGGCTTGGACGCCACGACGGCCGCTATGCGCTGCCAGTCATCGGTTTCCTCGCCTCGTGGCTGCCGTGGGTCATCGGCTACGACCGTCAGATGTACTTCTTCTACGCCACCGCGCTGATTCCATTCGTACTCATCGCCTTTGCTCTGCTTGCCGACGATCTTTCACACTGGCGGCCCCGCGATACCCCGGCGGGGTTGGTAATCGTTGGCACGCACGCCGCACTAGTGGTGGCCGCGTTTGTGTTCTGGCTGCCAATTTTGACCGGCTACCCGCTGCCTCTCAACCACTTTGATTGGCGCTTCTGGTTGCCGTCCTGGAGCTAGTCCCGCTGTGGTGGCACGCCTGTGACGGGCAACCCGGAGGCTGCACGCCATGCCTGTGCGATTGCCGTCGGCGTATAGCCGCCCAACCACACAACGGCCAATGTCAAAGCGGAGACGAACATCAACGCCAGACCAGCAATCTCCGATGCCCCCTGGGCACCGATGAGAATGTCACGAATACCAAAACCGATGCTGAAGGTGGCGACAGCACCGTAGACCGGCGCCATGCCCATGGCAGCGCGTGGCCGCCAAGCAGCCCAGAACAATCCCACTGCCAATGCAAGCCGAATTGCCGCGAGTTGGATGGCAAGCCGTGCTCCAAGCTCCATTGGGTCAATGGTGGCACTGGAACCGTCGATAGGCGCTCCCATGTTTGCCGCAGTTCCTGCACCGTCCTGCGGCTGCGTCGAGGAAAGCCCAAGCGTCATCATGTCGGAGGCGTCTACCAGCGTCGCAATCCCCCAGACCGCCCAGCAAAGTCCCAACGCAATGAGCACCCCGCGGGCGGTGCCGGCCATGAGCAGCCATGCGCGCTCACGCCGGCGGCGCTCCGGTTCGATGGAGACCAAAATGCGCTCCGAGAGATCATCCGTGGAAATCTCCGGCATGCCATCGGCAGGCCCCACCGTAAGGGCGCGGTTCAGCCGCACCGCTCGCTCGTACCAAGCTCGGCACTCCTCGCAGGCCCCAAGATGGGCATCGATGACTTCATCGGCAATGTTTGCCTGCTCGCCATCGAGGCGAGCTGACAATGCTGCGCGAATTTCCTCGCACTCCACGGGGAATCTCCACCGCCTTTAACTCTTAAGGGGGTTGTACCTAATGAGGTCTTACCTGATGAATTGCCTGTCCAAACTGAAACGGCCGGCTCCGAAAACGAAAATCATCACCAGACCACCGATGAGTGACATCACAAGCTCTGCACCGTTGTCACGGATAAACAGACCATTGCCGAGGTGTATCGACCACCAGGCACCAATCATCTCAATGATGAAGACCATCGCCACTGTCGGGGCCAAGAGTCCCAGAATCAGCAACGCGCCTCCGACCAGTTCGACTAGAGCGACAACCCAGACCGTCAAGTGCGCCTGCGGGATATTCGCTGCGACAAAGTAACCGGTCGTCTTGTCAATACCGGTGATAAAAATCTTGTCCCAGCCGTGGCAGATGAAGATAATTCCGAGTATCAGGCGGAGAATCACGAGCGCGATATCGCGCATTACCGGTCGATCCATGAGGGACATGCTACCCGACGGCACGGTCAAAACACGGTAGCACTGCGGCAGCGAGAGGCCAGCGACTTTAACATGCAAAAAGGCTTCTCCCAACCCCTCGGGAGAAGCCTTCCGCCAAACACACCCGGTGTGTCATGTCTTAGGTAGTGACATCGTAACAGGCCGAGTTTCTAACAAAAAATCGCGCTGACGTGCTCAGACAACTTTAAGGTTGTTCTACGACTCAGCTCACAGGACTAGCTCACGCGAGCCTGCGGCATTTCGTCGTAATCGTCGTCATCAAAGCGGTAGTCAGTGTAGGCCAGATCTGCGAAATCCGGGTCCTCATCATCAAGCTCGACTACTACCGCGCCGGGACGGCGCAGTCGCTGTGGAATTCCCAGCTCGTCATCCTCGCGGTTACGCACACCGAGGCGGGCCATCTTCATACGGCGAATTCGGCGAGCCCGCAGTTCCTGCTCTGCACGCACGGTGCGGCGCAGGTTGACCAGGTACAGGGTCATCAAGCCGACGCCGACCAGTGGAATCCACCAGGTCCAACCACCGGCGAAAGCAGCGATGATGACCGTGACTGCGATAAACGCTGCCAACCCAGCAACAGAACGGCGGCGGCGAGCAAAGCGAGTCTCAGCGTACTGGGCATCCGAAATCGGATCGAACCCACCGCGACCACGGCGCTTCTCAGCGAACGCGTAATCATCTTCGGTCAAGGTGTCATCGACAGCGACTGCGTCATCGTTGGACTCGACAGCGTGGTCACTGTCGTTCTCGACGGTCGCATCGAGTTCTGCCTGCTCGTCTACGGTGTCTGCTGCCTCTTCAGTCTCAGAGAGAGCCTCAGCGTCAACGTGCTCAGCGTCAGCCGCGGCACCGGAATCAGCGTCAGATTCAACAGCATCTTCGAACATCAAGTCATCGGCGTCGACGAATTGACGGCGAACGTCAACGCTCACATCGGAAGAGGACTCATCTGCACGAACCACGTCACCTTCGGCAGAGGCGACGGCGGAGTCAGATTCAGCATCCTCGTCATCAACGACAGCCTGCAGCGACTGGTCTGCAGACTCATCATCGGATACGTCCAGGTCAGAGCGGTCAGAAGACTCAGCAGTGGCTTCCTCGGTAGCGGAATCATCCGCCTGCGGGGTCTCCTCCTCTGCATCTGCTGCTTCCAGCTCGTAGACGATATCGCCGTCGACGACGGCCGGGTCGGCCGCCTCGTCCACGGTGTCGTCGATAAGCACGTCGCTGACATCGAAGTCATCGTCGACCTGCGCGTCAACGGTTTCGAGAGAATCGTCGACTTCTTCGGCCACGCGCACGTCCGACTCCTTAAAAGACGGACGACGGCGCGTCGTGGCCAGCTCCTCGCCACCACGATGCAGCACGCGGGTCTTACCTAGCGCATCGGAGGTACGACGAATCGGCTTGCGCGTATTGACCACCAGCGGGGCCAGCACAAACAGCCACAGTACAACGATGAGTATCAGCAACAGTGAAGTTGACATATTTTGTGTCTCCTTGCGATTTCGCCCGGGGTTTCGCCGTCTCTCCCCGGCCCAAATACGCCGCCCACATGCCCTTCCACAGAGGCATTTACGAAGGCAGTCAGCGTATCTAGAGCGAATTCGCCCAATAGTAGAGTTGTCATCACCCTATCGGCGTGTGTTACTCAGACTACTCAGGCGCGCCGTTGCGGTGGGTATTTCTCCGCCTCTTCATAATGCGCACGACCACTCGCCACGATGAGGTCCACTGCACTGCCCTCCCCCACCCGCGCATAGGTCAGATGATCGCGCCACGCACCATCCATGTGGAAGGCTTCCCGCGCCACGCCCTCATACTCGAACCCACAGTTTTCCAGCACGCGTATCGACGGGACATTGCTGTCCAACACAGTCGCTTCAATTCGGTGGACGCCAACTTTCTTGGCATAATCCGACGCCAACGCCACTGCAGCAGTGGCGACTCCTCCACCTGTAAAGCTGCTACCGACCCAATAGCCAATCCAGGCGTGAGCGACGGGGAAAGGCGTAATACCTCCGAGCGTGAGCATGCCGGCGAACTGGCCGTCTACCTCAATGGTGGAAACAATCATGTCTCCTGCAGCCTCTGAACGACGCCAACTGCGAAGGTTACGGCGGAAAACGGAAACCTTGTGGGCGCTATCCCAGTCGTCGTCGAGGGTTGGCTCCACAGGCCGCAAAATGGGCTCGTCGCGCAGCCGCAGCGCCCGCCATGCAGAGGCATCAGAGCGCTCTGGCACACGCAGGCGAACTCGGCCACCACTGGTTATTAGACGAGAAGTACGCACAGCAACAATACTCGCGGTAGTGGGGTGCGGTTAGGCTTGGCGCGCCATGAACAGCACGTCAACGACATCTCCAGGACGCACGTGTAGCACATCTTCCGGAATCACGATGAGACTGTTGGCTTCCGACATTCCGGCCAGAAGGTGGGCTTGCGCACCGCCGGAACCGCCCAGCGGCTGAACCATGTATTCGCCGGTTTCGCGGTCCCGCATGAGCTGGCCACGGATGTACCCGCGGCGCTTCTCCGCCGACTCAATCGGACCGACAGCACGAGCGGTGACAGCGCGGCGGCGGGGATTGCGCTTACCCAACGCCAGTCGAATGAGGGGACGAACCATGACCTCAAAAACGACCAATGCGCCGACCGGATTCGACGGCAGGAGGAACGTTGGAATCTTGTCATCTCCCAGCAGACCAAAGCCTTGGACTGAACCAGGATGCATAGCGATGCGGGAGACATCAACCTCGCCCAATTCAGTCAGCACACGGCGAATCTGCTCCCCCGCAGCACCGCCGACAGCCCCCGTGATGACCAAAAGCTCACTGCGAATGAGCTGGCCTTCGATGATTTCCCGAATGCGACGGGGCTCACCGGTGGCAATACCCACCCGGTGTACCTCGGCCCCAGCATCGCGGCCGGCTGCAGCCAGCGCGTAGGAGTTGACGTCGTAAACCTGACCGAGCCCCGGCGTGCGGTCAACATCGACCAACTCATTACCAATGGAAATCACGGACATACGCGGCTTGGGGTGCACCAAGACCTTCGAACGCCCTACCGCTGCTAGCAATCCAACCTGTGACGGCGAAATTACCGAGTCCAAGGACACCGCCACGTCACCCGGCTGCACGTCGTCACCGACCTTGCGCACAAAGTCACCGGAGTAGACCGGATGGAGAACATTAACTCGACGGCCACCGCGGTCGGTCCAGTTTAGGGGCACGACGGCGTCGGCAAGCGATGGCAGCGGCGCACCAGTTTGTACGCGCACGGCCTGCTTCGGCTGTAGCCGCATCGGGTGGTGAGACCCGGCTGTCACCTCACCGACAACAGGTAGCTCAACCTCGCGAAAATCAACATCACTCTGACGCGCATCCGGAGGTAAAGACCCAGATTCGCCGACGATATCGACAGCGCGCACCGCATAACCATCGATTGCTGACTGCACGAATCCGGGCAACGGCTGCTCTGCGATGACGTCCTCGGCACACAACATGCCGAGGGATTCCGAAATAGCAACGCGCACAGGATCAGGCATCACAGCGTGTGCGGTGATTGCCGCCAACTGTTCTTCCACAGAACGCATGTTTTACCTTCCTCGGCACCAACCCGCGGTGCGCTTTATGGCTATTCAGCTTCTCAGTACAAGCCTCTAGATAAATACAGCCTCTATAAAAAGGCTTTAGGCCTGTTCATCCTGCGCCAGACGCTGCTGCATGTAGTCGCGCAGCCCCTCGCCGTAGTCCGGATGCCTGAGTCCAAAGTCTACGCAAGCACGAATGAAGCCACCAGGATTTCCCAGGTCATGGCGGAACCCCTTGTGGACGACCACATGAACCGGATGCCCCTCTTGAATCAACAGCTCAATTGCATCGGTGAGCTGGTACTCGCCGCCCTTACCGCGCGGGATGCGGCGAAGCGCATCGAAGATGGCACGATCGAGCAAGTAACGTCCGACTGCAACGAAGTTGGATGGAGCATCCGCAGGGTCCGGCTTTTCCACCATGCCTTTGACTCGCTTCACATCGTCCCAGGCATCGGCGTCGGCCGCGTCCGCACCGAGCTCACCCGACTCCGCCGGAGTGGCGTCCTCGATATCGAAGACACCGTAGTTGTAGACCTCTTCGTGAGGAATTTCCAGCGCGCACAGTACCGAGCCACCGAAACGCTCACGCACTTCCGTCATGCGATCCATCACGCCCACAGGGAGCACGAGATCGTCGGGAAGCATGACTGCAACGCTATCCTCATTGTCTGCGAGCAGCGGCTCTGCGACCAGCACTGCATGGCCCAGCCCCAGTGGCCGATCCTGGACAACGGATTCCACGCGAATGACCTCGGTGGCGCGGCGCACCTTCGCTGCAATTTTGTCCTTGCCGCGCTCGGCGAGAGTCTGCTCAAGATCCGGGCGTGGGTCGAAGTGCCCAAGCACGCCATCCTTACTCGGCGCCGTGACAATAGCCAGGCGTTGCGCACCAGCGGCGGCGGCCTCTTCCGCGATGATCTCGATGCCCGGCGTATCAACCACGGGCAGCAATTCTTTCGGCACTGTCTTGGTAGCAGGCAAGAATCGTGTACCCATGCCCGCGGCAGGAACGATGACAGTTCGAACCGGAGTAGTCATGTCCGAACCAGACTCTTTAGACGATGAGACCATAATGGCAACGATACCTATATAACTTCCATTTGCTCGGAGGCTGACCCCGCTTTTTCAACCCATTAATCAGAAATTTTCTCCTGCGCTGACGACCGAGGTCGCTTCTCTACCTGACAGAGTAAGTTTGCAGGTATGGCTCCGCTTCCCGAAACCACGTCCGATTTCAAAGCGCGCACACGGCACGAGGTACTCGCCGCGCGCGCCACCAAGGGGCAGCATGAGCGCATGCTTGACGACGAGGCACTGGTACAGCGGTTGCAAAAATGGGTATCCGATACCGCCGGAGACCTTACAAAACCCGTCATTGCCGCTTATGTTCCCGCTGGTGACGAACCCGGCGCAAGCGTTTCTGGGTCGACTGGCGGTGAGCCCGGCCAGGGTTTTGTGGAGGCTCTGGCCAACGCGGTTCCCGGAGCGCGGATTCTGCTTCCTGTCTGTCCTCCCGGCCCGCCACAACCGCTGCACTGGGGCTACTACGCCGGAAGCTTCAGCAAGGGGCGTTTTGGACTGTTGGAACCTGTTCCAGTCGAAGACTCTGCGGGCCCCGAGGAACTAAGTGTTGCCGATGTCATTATTCTGCCGGCAGTTGCGGCCGACCCCTCAACCGGAATGCGGCTAGGGCGTGGCGCTGGCTATTACGATCGCAGCTTGGTTTTCGCTCGACGAGACGGCGGTACGGATGGAGCGAGAGCTGCTGCCATCGCTGTTGCAGTTTTCGATACCGAATTACGCACGGAGCTTTCTTACGATGAGCACGACATTCCTGCCGATTATGTGATTACACCAGCGGGGATTTCAAAGATTTAATGGAACCGATTCCGGGTTTTTCGCGCCTAACTTAATATGAGCCCAAAACACTCGCCCCGGTTTCCGCGTCTATTCCGAAAGCTCCGACCCGCAACTATTCGGCGGATAGTTGCAGTCGCTGTTTTCCTATGTGCGGTCGGACTGGCGGCGGCGGAGTCCTTGACACCCCGCAGCGGCCATATCCGGGTAGTGATTAGCGCAAAATCCATTGCCGCTGGCGCATCGGTGTCAGAACAAGATGTGACTTTCAAGGACATTCCCCGGGAGCTCGTTCCCAGCGGGGCCGTAACAGACATTGCTTCTGCACAGGGACGCACTCTGGCCACCAGTATGTCGCCAGGAGAGATACTCACAGAGCAGCGAATGGTCGGCCCGTCGCTAGCCAAGTCGCTGACTGGGACATCGGAAAGCAAAATTATTGCCATCACGTTGACTGATGCGGGCATTGTGTCCGCTCTTCGCACTGGTGACAGCGTGGACATTGTGTCGACTGCCGAAGAGCGCGGGATGGCGGCGCCGCTTGCACACGGGGCTAGGGTGGTCAACATCGTCGACGAAGAGGTGGTTTTGGTTGCACTGCCCACTGGCGCCGCGGAGGTGGTGGCAGCGGCATCGCTAACTTCCCCGCTCACACTGTTACTCTCGGGTTAGTGACCAACGTCTCACCGATTACAAGATTTCATGGTCCTGAACAGCGTCTTCCGTAGAAAGTTGACTTGTCCCATAACTTGGTGCCGGGATACAATGATTGGGCAATTCAAAATTACGATTAGAACTAAGAAGAGTGGCACTGCCGGACAGAGCACTGCCCTGTTTCTGAAATCGTATGGGCCTGCATTGAGCAACGCGATGACTCACAGGTCTCGTTTGGTTTGTTCCGTTTCTACAGAAGGAAATTTCCTATGCTTAAGGGCTTTAAAGAGTTCATCATGCGCGGCAACGTCATCGATCTGGCGGTCGGTGTTGTCATCGGTGCTGCGTTCACCGCAATCGTCACTGCTTTCACCGAAAGCCTGCTCGAGCCGCTGCTGAACACCATCGGTGGCGCTGAGGTCACTGGCCTTGGCTTCGAGATCATCAGCGGCAACCCGTCGACCTACCTTGACTTTGCAGCTGTCATCACCGCAGTAATCAACTTCCTGCTGGTCGCAGCGGTTGTCTACTTCGTCATCGTTGCTCCGATGAACAAGTTCAACTCGATGCGTGAGGCTCGCCTGGAGACCTCCGCTGAGCCGGAGGTCACCGAGGCTGACCTGCTGACCGAGATTCGTGACCTGCTGGCAGAACAGAACGGCAAGCCGAAGTCGGAACTGAACTAGCCTCGAGCTGTTAGTTGAGACCTTCCGACAAGAAGCTAACTAACGCCTTTGCACAGCGCTCATCCCCAATGGGGTGGGCGCTGTTTTGTCCAGTAGTCCGCGTCAAAACCACGAGCATCCTCCGGAGATTCATCGTGATAGCGCACTGTGCGCGCGGTTTTCGCACTGCGCGACTGGGCAAAGTTTTTCGCCGGTGCACCTGCGCGACGACGTTGCCTACGACTGCCACTGCGCGGCGCAGCTTGCTCGGGCTGATTGGGTTGATTGGGCTGATTGGGCTGATTGGCGTCGCCCATTCCTAGACGCTCCAGCGGCAGAGATCATCAAGCACATGAGAGACCAGCGGGAGAATTGTCGCCATGCCATCGCGCACTGCAGCGCGCGACTCCGCGAGATTGATAATCACCGTCTGACCGGACACACCAGCCAACCCGCGTGACAGCCCCGCATCCAAGGCGCCAGCTCCCATACCGGAGTTACGAATAGCCTGCTCAATGCCCTGCAGTCGTACATCGAGAACTTTGCGAGTGGCATCCGGGGTCTTCGCACGAGGCCCAACGCCAACGCCTCCCACCGTGACGACCAAATCCGCGCCACCAACAACAGCGGTATCAAGCGCCTTCCGGATCTCACGCTTCACAGCGCCGGTGCTGACCACGGCATCGACCGAGTAGCCGTCTTCTTCCAACAGCTCAACCATGAGCGAAGCCGCAGCATCCGGGTTCTCGAAATGATCGCCCACGAGGACTACAAACGCATTTCGGACCTGGCCGTCGTCGTTGATAAGACGCTCCATCTCAGCGAGGTTAACGTCACTTGGCTCAGTACTCACAGTTTCACTCATCTGCTCTAACTCGCTTTCTCCCACAGCTCTACGCTCGAAGTTTCACTCGAAAATCTTTTACAGATGGTGAGCTACTACTCCACCACGCTGCTTATCAATCCTGAGCTTCTGCCAAGGTGACATCGACTGTTCGCTCGTTGCCGCCTCGCTCATCTGTAACTGTAAGTGTGACAGAATCCCCGATCCGATGCGAGCGGATAGCCGCAATTAGCGCAACGCCGTTGTCAAGTGTGCGGTCATCAACCTTGGTAATCAGGTCACCGTCTTTCAGTCCCGCTTTGTCAGCTGGGCCGCCTGGCGTTACCTCCCGCACCAGTGCACCACGTGCAATCGGACGCGAATCAATCTGGGCACCAATGACAGGCATCCGGGCCTTACCGGAATCAATGAGGTCTTCCGCTATGCGACGAGCCTGATTAACCGGAATAGCGAAACCAAGGCCAATGCTGCCCGCTTGCTCCGATCCCGCACTGTTAGAGGCAATCACACTGGGCACACCGATAAGGTTGCCTTCCATATCCACTAGCGCTCCACCGGAATTACCCGGATTAATCGCCGCGTCGGTCTGGATTGCATCAATTACCGAAGACTGACCGTCTTCACCCGCGGCGGTGACCGGACGATTCTTGGCGGAGACAATGCCCTGTGTGACAGTGGAGGTCAGTCCCAGTGGCGAGCCAACGGCCACCACTTCCTGGCCAACCTGGACCTGCGAGGAATTGCCCAGTGAAATTGGGCGCAGCCCGTTAACACCTTCAATTCGAATAACGGCGATATCAGTAGCTGCATCCCCTGCAACCAGAGTTGCCGGGTGCGTCGTGCCGTCGGCCAGCAAGACTTCCATTTGTGCGTCCGGGCCAGCGCCTGCGACGACGTGATTATTCGTCAGGACCAGACCGTCGGACGACAGAATGGACCCTGAGCCCGACGCTGTGCCCCGCTCCGAGGCAGTGGTGATGGAGACGACACTGGGAAGGACCTTCTGCGCGACCTTCTCCACGGACCCCTCAGCTGCTGCTACCTGGCGGGTTTCCGCAGGCTTATCCAGCGCATTGTCCGCGGGGGCCGACGACTGCGAGTTGTGAACTACCCATGCGCCGACACCGCCGCCAATACCGGCCGAGCACAGCATTAGGGCAGCGACTGCCAGCGCCCCCATGCCCTTAGCCCCCTGGGCACCCTTCGTCTTCTGCTGATTGGCCGCAACGTCCCACTCTGAACCGCCTCCGTAAGCGCCGTTCGGCTGAGACGGGATGGTGTTGTAGTGGGAATTCTCCCAGCCGCGCTCATTGACAGAAAACTGGCTTGTCTCACCAGCATCCCCCATGGCACGGTTCTCGCTGAAGGTGTGAGATTGCGAGGAGTAGTGTCCCCGCTCATCTCCTCGCGAGGAATCGTTGAAAGAGTTGCTCATACGTAATACCTTGCACTGTCTGTCTAACAATTGGCTGAGAGCAGTCTGCGGTCTCGCCGATAATTCCCCGAATGAAACACCTAATCCCCGCCACGCACTTCCTTAAAAGGCCGCACGCAGCGGGGATTACATCGACTTTGACGTGGGGCTATGCGTTTCTAGCTAGGCTCTTGAGCTGAATCGGAGTCTTCATCTCTTCCGCTGTACGGGCTGCCCGGCAGCGTCACCCGCATCAAAGCACCGCCATCTTCGGATTCATCGGCAGTAATTGTGCCCCCGTGTCGGACGATGACTGACTTCACAATGGCCAACCCCAGGCCGGATCCAGGCATAGACCGTGACTGAATGGAACGGTAGAAACGCTCGAAGACCTTGTGACGATCTTCCTTCGGGATTCCCGGCCCCGAGTCCGCCACCGTGAACTCAGCGACAACCTCGCTGAGGGGCGTCAGACGAACCCGCACGGTGCCATTTTCTGGCGACCATTTTGCAGCGTTGTCCATCAAGTTCAAAACTGCGCGGCCAAGCCCCGCCGGATCCCCGTAGACATACCACGGAGTAGTCTGCACGTCGAAAGTGATATCCGGCCGACGACGTTCAACACGCGCCAACGACGTGGAAATGATCTCATCGACATCGACATGCTCAATAACCTGTTGCGGGCCATCTTCGCGTGCCAAATCAACGAGGTCACCAACCAATGTCGACAACTCTTCCAGCTGTGCGATGACGTCAGCTTCCAAATCCGCGCGATCCGCATCCGAGATTGCCGCTCCCGAGCGGGAGGCCATCATCAGCAGCTCAATATTTGTTCGCAACGACGTCAGCGGAGTCTTCAACTCATGACCAGCATCTGCGACCAGCTCCGCCTGCTTAATGCGCGATGCTTGAAGTGCAGCCAACATCTCGTTGAAACTGCGAGTAAAGCGTGCAAGCTCATCGTCCCCCTCCACGGGGATTGGGCGCAGCTCATCGGTCTCCGTTACTCGCTCCGCGGCAATGCGCAACCGAGTGACCGGACGCAGACCAGTTGTTGCCACAGTAATACCTGATCCGATGGCGAAGAGAATTCCGATAGCAGAAATACTCAGCAGCACTGCACCGAGCGATTTCAAGACTGACTGCGTCGAGTTCAAGTCCTGCGAGAGAATCAGCGTCGCACCATCTTCGGCGCGGACGGCATATACACGACGGCCGTTGTACTCATCGGTACGAATCGATTCCTGTCGATTCCCTCGCAACACTGCGAGTTCCGGGCCACCAATAGAGATTGAGCCGCCGCCCTTACCCGCCACACTGCCGTGAGCAAAGTACACCGCGTCCAAATCGGGGTTCAGAATCCTGTTTGAGTCCGCCTCAAAAGAGGGACCAATGGCAAACTCCGACGCATACGGGGACATAAGCAGTTTTTCCGCCTGGCTACGGAGGTTACTATCCACTTCGCGGTACAGCGTTGCCTGCACAGTAAAAAACGCAGCCAACGTCATCAGCCCCACAGACATCGCCACAATGAGCGCCGTCAAAATGGTCAGCCGCCAACGCAGTGAAGGGATACGCGAACTCCGGGGCAGATCAACGAGGGGCTCCCTTACCGTCCTCTCAGCATCCGCGGACTTCTCTTGCTTTTCACCGGCACCTTGTCCAGGAGTGACCTCGGTGGCGGAACGCTGATCTGATTGCACGCCACCGCCGGTCGAACGACGACGGCGCAACATCACGGTGCGGTCTCCCGCATCACATAACCGACACCACGCACGGTGTGAATCAGACGCGGCTCTCCCTCTGCCTCAGTCTTGCGACGCAGGTAGCCAATGTAGACCTCAAGCGCATTGCCGGACGTCGGGAAGTCATATCCCCAGACGTCCTCCAAAATGGCGGTACGGGAGAGTACACGCCGAGGGTTGCTCATCAGCAATTCCAGCAGCGCAAATTCTGTACGAGTGAGACTAATGCGGCGTTCACCGCGGAAGACCTCACGAGTTTCCGGGTCAAGGGAGAGATCCTCAAACTGCAGAGTTGCGGCATCCTCCATCGCAGGCACTTCCAAAGCAGAACGACGAAGGAGTGAACGCACACGAGCGAGTAGCTCTTCCAATGCGAAAGGCTTAGGCAGGTAGTCGTCTGCGCCGGCATCAAGACCAGCTACGCGCTCGGAGACCGAATCACGTGCAGTCAACATCATGACCGGCAAATCATCGCCTTCGCTGCGAAGCCGACGGCAAACATCGAGGCCGTCGAGCTTCGGCATCATGACATCCAGAATGGCTAAATCCGGACGATCCTTGGCAATCTTTTCCAAGGCCTCTGCGCCATCCTCGGCGAGCTCGACCGTGTAGCCATTAAAAGTCAACGATCGCCGCAACGCTTCGCGTACCGCTTGATCGTCATCAACTACCAAAATCTTCATACTGCCCATTGTGCCTTGAAAATATAAGGTAAGTGTAAATGTGACACAGATTCTTCGTGAGAGAGCTCGCAAAAACTGGGCATAGAAATCAAAAACCTCACCCCATCGCCAAGTACAAGCGATGGGGTGAGGTTTAAAGAGCTCTTTATCAACTGTTCCTTACACACTGAACGCGCTCTGGGCGCTCGAGGCGCTCCGCGGTTCAGCGAGGAACGTTGTCAGCATCCTTAAAGATGCGCGTTAGAACTTCTCGACGTCAACCAGGCCGAGCTGAACAGCCTTGGCGATGCGACGAGGAACGTTGTAGACGCGGCCGTTTACCTTGACTTCCTGGAGAGCGACGTTGTTGCTCTTCCACTGGGAACGGCGAGCGCGGGTGTTAGCACGCGACATGCGACGCTTTGGTACTGCCATTTTCTTATTCCCCTCCTATTCTTAGTTCTTCTTCGCGCGGCGAATGCGGTTACCGTAACGACGCTGGAACTTCTCGACGCGACCAGCGGTGTCCATGACACGCTGAGCACCGGTCCAGAACGGGTGCGACTCGCTGGTGACGTCAACGACGATCAGCGGGTACTCGTTACCGTCTTCCCACTCGACAGTGCGGTCGGAGGTGGCGGTGGAACGGGTAAGGAAAGAGTGACCCGTGCCTGCGTCCTTGAAAACCACCGGGTGGTAATCAGGATGGATGTCCTTCTTCATTAATTCTCGTTTCCCTCAGGATTGAACTTCAGGTCGCTTTCACCCAGCTAACAGCGGGAGAATCGTGCCTGAGTTGGGTACGAACACGACTTACAATGACACGCACCAGGTCAATATTTCTACAAACCGGCGTGTGACACTCGATGGAATATTACAGGCTCTAGCCCGAAAATTAAAAAAGGCCCCTGCACTAACGCCCGTCGTCAAGCGGGAGCCCGTCAACAAGCACGAACTTTATGACGGCATTAGAGAGTTGCGCCACGAAAACCACAGTGGAACAGCGATTAGGTTATCCCGCAACTCGTGTGTAAACTGTTCTCTCGCTGTTGTCTAGTTATTCGTTTACGCGCTCAGCGTCGAGTGTCAATGGGCAGCGCCCCGGAAAAGGCCAGGTGGAATCCTCGGTTACTCAATAATCCGGCGTGGCGCACCAGTGATGTCGGCATTGGGCGGCAAGGAAGCAAAGGAATCCCTATGTCGGCGATTTGCCAGGTTACGGGACGCAAGCCGTCTTTCGGCAAGACCGTGTCCCACTCCCACCGGCGCACGTCGCGCCGTTGGAACCCCAACGTGCAGCGTAAGAAGTTCTACCTCGCCTCTGAGGGGCGTCACATCACTCTGAATGTGTCCCCGAAGGGTCTGAAGACCATCGACAAGTACGGTATCGAGGCTGTTGTTGCTCAGATTCGTGCACGTGGGGAGAAGATCTAAAAAATGGCACGTAATGACATTCGTCCAATCATCAAGCTGAAGTCCACTGCGGGCACCGGTTACACCTACGTGACCCGTAAGAACAAGCGCAACACCCCGGACCGTATCACCATTAAGAAGTACGATCCGGTTGTCCGCAAGCACGTCGAATTCCGCGAGGAGCGCTAATTCATGGCTAAGAAGTCCAAGATTGCCAAGAACGAGCAGCGCAAGGAAATCGTCGCTCGTTATGCAGAACGTCGCGCTGAACTGAAGCGCATCATCAAGTCCCCGCACTCCACTGACGAAGAGCGCATGGACGCACAGTACGAGCTGAACCGTCAGCCGCGTGACGCGTCCCCGATTCGCGTCCGCAACCGTGACGCTGCAGATGGTCGCCCGCGCGGCTACCTCCGCAAGTTCGGTCTGTCCCGTGTCCGCGTTCGTGAGATGGCCCACCGTGGCGAACTCCCGGGCGTCCGTAAGTCCAGCTGGTAAGTCGAGGAGCACCAATGAAGCGCAATCACTCTAACAAGAAGGCGCGGATGGAGCAGTCCCGCCGCCCGAAGAAGAACCCACTCAAGGCCGCAGGCGTTGAGAAGGTTGATTACAAGGACATTAACCTGCTCCGCCAGTTCATCTCTGACCGTGGCAAGATTCGTTCTCGCCGCGTCACCGGTCTGACTCCGCAGCAGCAGCGCCAGGTCGCTACCGCTGTGAAGAACGCCCGCGAGATGGCACTCCTGCCGTTCACCAGCCGCTAAAGATGGCTGGTCGGCGGGAGCCGATCATTCGAATACCCGCCGAAAGGCCTTATTTACGCGCTGGCCGCATGACGATACATGCGATAACAGCGTAAAACGGACTCAGTCCTTCCCCACCGAGGGGATTGGATTGGGTTCGTTTTTTATTGTCTAAAATATGCACTTATGCCCGCTCTCACCGAAATATTCACCGGCTTTGGTTCCGTCGCAGTACTGATCATTGTTGGCTGGCTGTTTGGGCGCAGTGAGATCGTCGATAAGCGGGCATCTTTCACCCTGAACATGGTCGTGTTCTGGATCGCGATGCCGTGCATGCTCGCGCACACGCTCGCGACGGCGGATTCGGCGAACATCCTCGGTTCGGCGTTTGGTGTCGCGGCACTGTCTGCCTTGACCACGGCGGCGTGCTACCGAATCTTTGTGGCACCCATGTTCAAACAGCGCGGCGCTGATGCTGTGGTCGGCGCGATGTCGTCAAGTTACAACAACGTCGCTAATCTCGGTGTGCCCATCGCGGTCGCAGTACTTCACGACGCTACCGCCGTCGTCCCGGCCCTTATTTTTCAGATTGCTTTTTATGCGCCCGCTTCCATGACGGTGCTGGAGATCCTCACTAACCGCGGTCGCTTTCGACCGCGCAATGTCATCATGGCTCCGCTGAAAAATCCTATTTTTCTGGCAGCGATGGTGGGGCTTGCGATTAATGCGTTTGATATCGAAGTACCTCAGTTCGTGGCGCATCCGGTGGGGCTATTGGGGCAGGCGGCGGTGCCTATGGCACTTCTGGCCTTCGGTATCAGCCTGCATGGTATGCCGTTCATGGAGGCAGGCCACTCCCCTCGTCGCGCCGTCGTAGTGGCGTCGACTCTGAAGCTTTTCCTCCATCCAGCGCTCGCTCTGCTGTTCGGCCATTTCGTCTTTAGACTCAGCGGGCATGCGCTACTGGCAGCCGTGATTATCGCCGGTTTGCCGACTGCTCAAAATGTCTACACATTCGCATCCCGCTTCGGCCGGAACCTTGAGCAGGCACGCGATTGCGGCGTCATTACGACAATCGCCTGCTTGCCGACGGTTCTGCTGTTCACCCTGCTGTTGAGTTAGGTGGCTAGGTCTTTACGCCGACGGCATCGCGCAATTCTCGTTACCCTTGGAGACGTGGAGATTCTGAAGACACTTCTCGAGGCCGACCCATCGGTGCCTCGTTTGACCTGTTATGACGAAACTACTGGCGGTCGTACCGATTTGTCGGCGCAGACCCTGGACAATTGGGCCTGCAAGATTGCCAACATGTTGCACGATGAGTTCGACCTCGTCGCCGGGGACCAGGCATGGATTGATCTACCACTAATCTGGCAGTCCGCCTGTATCATTCTTGGCTGTGAGCGCGCTGGTGTCACCGTTAGTGATGAGGAACCGCTGGTTGTTTTTACCACCGTCACTAACGTCAGCACGTGGGAAGAGAAGTTCCCAGACGCCTATATCGCAGTGCTTACCGACGACCCCTTTGGCCGAGGTGTCGTGGAATGCGGTGATGATATTCCACCGGGAGTCATTGACTTCGGTCCGGAAGTCCGTTTCCACCCTGATGCGTACCTGGGTTCCGGACCCGATTCCGATCAAACCCCCGTTATTGGGGAAAAGTCTGCTGCAGAACTGCTTTCGTTAGCTGGTGGCTACGCTGAAGAGATGCAGCTCACACCCGGTTCCCGCATTGTTTCCGAGGGCTGGCTGGACTCCAATTCTTCGCAGGTCAGCGGAGATAGATGGGCACGTAATGTGCTGTCGATTTGGGGTCAGGGAGGTGCTGCTGTCGTCGTGCGCGAGGGCGATAGCGAGCGTGTCGCTGCTATCGCTACGGCCGAAAAAGCCCGTGTGATTTAGTCGCGGCTGTCCCGCCGAGAAGCGCTCTAGGTAGTCGCGATAACCTGGAAACCGTGATTACCCGACCATATATTCTTGCGATTCTCGCCCTCATCAACGTCTTGGGCGCACTGGCTGTATGGGATTTGAGCCCATGGTGGTGGATTCTGATGGCCTTCATCCTCTTCCTGGATGTTGTGGCTATCTATGACATGCTTCAAAAGAAGCACTCCATCTTGCGGAACTTCCCGGTCATCGGCCATCTGCGCTACTTGGGCGAGACCATTCGCCCCGAGATGCAGCAGTACTTTATCGAGCGCAACTTCGACGGCGCACCATTCGACCGCGATACTCGTACCGTGGTCTACGAGCGTGCGAAGGGGCTGTCATCAAAAAAGTCCTTCGGTACTGAACGCAAAATTAACGCCCCCGGCTACGAATACGTCCGCCACTCCATGGCACCGAGCCAGCACGTCATCGAAGATCCCCGCGTAGATATTGGCGGTCCGGACTGCACCCAGCCATACTCCGCGTCTATCTTCAATATTTCAGCCATGAGTTTTGGCTCGCTGTCCCCTAACGCTGTCATGGCAATGAATAAGGGCGCGAAACTGGGCAATTTCGTGCAGGACACTGGCGAGGGCGCTATCAGCCCTTATCACCTGAAGTACGGTGCGGACATCTACTGGCAGCTGGGTTCCGGCTACTTCGGGGCGCGTACGGAGGATGGCGACTTCGATCCGGAGCTGTTCCGCGAAAAGGCTAAGATTCCGCAGGTCAAGGCTACCTATCTGAAAGTTAGCCAGGGGGCAAAGCCAGGACTCGGTGGCATGCTGCCAGGCCACAAGGTCAATGAGGAGATTGCCGCTACTCGCCACGTGCCAGTTGGCAAGGGCGTCATGAGCCCGCCGTACCACCGTGTCTACTCCACCCCGCGTGAACTTGTTCGATTTATGGGCACCATGCGTGAGCTCAATGGTGGCAAGCCGGTCGGTTTCAAGCTGTGTGTTGGCTCCCAGCTCGAGTTCCTTGCCGTGTGCAAGGCCATGCTGGAAGAGAACATCACACCGGACTTCATCATCGTCGACGGCGCTGAAGGCGGCACCGGTGCCGCGCCGCTGGAATACTCCGACCGCGTTGGCCTGCCGCTTACCGACGGCCTGATTCTCGTCCATAACGCGCTCGTAGGTGCCGGTCTCCGCGATCGGATCAAGCTCGGTGCATCCGGCAAGGTCATTACTGGCTTCGACATTGTTAAGCGCATGTGTATTGGCGCTGACTTTGTGAACTCAGCTCGCGGCATGATGATGGCCACCGGCTGTATTCAATCTCAGCTATGTCACACCAACACCTGCCCGGTGGGTGTGGCTACCCAGGATCCGAGTCTGTGGAAGGCTCTGGATGTCGACGACAAGGGTCAGCGTGTGGCCAACTATCACAATGCCACGGTCGCAGAAGCGGCTAGCCTGTTGGCATCGATGGGTCTCAATAGCTTCTCTGAGCTGGGGCCGTCCCACCTGCTGCGGCGTACAAATGAGCAGGTTGGTGAGACCTACGCGGAGCTCTACAACTGGCTGCAGCCGGGCGAGTTGCTCAGCGGCACCCGTTTCCACAACTGGGCCGAGGCCTGGGAGACCGCCGACCCGGACACGTTCCACTACCCTGCAGTTCATATGCGTGGATAGTTCGCGGCGAGCTGGCTGGACGCACTACTCGCCCATCAACTTCTTGCGCAGGCGCTCGTCCTTTGCCAGGACTTCATCACGCATCTTGGCCTGGTAGTTCTCCATCGCCACAATGAGCTCCGGGTAACCAGCCGAGAGAATACGCACAGCCAGCAAGCCAGCATTCTTAGCGCCGCCCACGCCGACGGTTGCCACCGGAACGCCGCCCGGCATCTGAACAATCGACAGCAGCGAGTCGACGCCCTCCAGGTTCTCGAGTGCACGTGGCACACCAATCACTGGCAGCGGAGTGGCTGAGGCAACCATGCCCGGCAGGTGCGCAGCGCCACCGGCGCCAGCAATGATGCAGCGCAAGCCCTTGTCAGCGGCGGACTTTGCGTAATCAATCATGCGTTCCGGAGTGCGGTGTGCAGAGACCACGCCTACCTCAAACGGAATTCCGAACTCAGCCAAGACCTGAGCGGCCGGCTCCATGGTCGGCCAATCCGAGTCCGATCCCATAATCAGACCGACCAGCGGACCGGTTGCGTTTGCCAGTTTCGGGCTTGGCACCTGGTTTGCTTCAGCCAATGTTGTCTCCTTGAGATAGCAATCTAGTTTTTAACAGCGCTGGTTCTTATGAAGCGCTAGATTTATGCCGTGTAGCCGTCGGCCCACACGCCATCCACGATGTAACCAGCGGCAAGGTTGGCAATTCGACGAGTCTCCGTGATGCCCTCCGAGCTTGCGTCATAACCACACAGGTTGACGTGACCCAGCTTACGTCCTGGGCGCCAATCCTTGCCGTACCAGTGAATCTTCACCGATGGGAAGCGGCGCCATACCTCAGCAAAGCGCTGCGAAATCGGCACATCCGAGGCCTCATCGCCACCAAGCGTATTGACCATCACCGTCACCGGCGCAGTCGGGCGAGTGGAGCCCAGCGGCATGTCAGCAACTGCACGCAGATGCTGCTCAAACTGGCTGGTCTCGCAGCCGTCCTGTGACCAGTGACCAGTGTTGTGCGGCCGCATGGCCAACTCGTTGACGTAGATCTCCGGGTTGCCATGGTCATCGACGGTCTCGAACAGCTCAACTGCTAGTGCGCCGGTGACGCCCAATTCGGAAGCGATTTTCACACTGAGCTGTTCGGCCGCGCTCGCAAGCTCGCCGGAAAGCCCCGGCGCCGGGCAGATTGCCTCAACACAGATGCCGTCACGCTGCACAGACTCGAGGACCGGCCAGGCCTTGACCTCACCCGAAGGCGTGCGCGCACACATGGCCGACAGCTCGCGAACCAGCGCGACCTTCCGCTCGGCCATCAGCGGCACGCCCTTGCCCAACAGTTCGTCGACAAGCGTGCGCAAATCCTCGTGCCCCTTCGGGAACCACACGCCGTGACCGTCGTAACCGCCACGGCGGGCCTTCAGGCAGACGGCACCGTCAACGCGGTCAAAGAAGGCCTCGGCATCCTCAACGGACTCGATGGCGGCGTAGGCCGGAACCGGAGCGCCCAGTTCCTCCAAGCGCTGGCGCATCAGCAGCTTATCCTGCGCGTACAGCAACGCCGACGGCTGAGGCTGAACCGAGTAGCCCATCTCGGTCAGCTTGTTGAGGAATTCGGTGGGAACGTGCTCATGGTCGAAAGTCACGGCCTGCGCACCAGCGACAGCGCGTTCAACGTCCTCCCAGACGTGGTAGTCGCCGATGATAACGTCCGCACACACCTGCGCTGCGGAAGCATCCGGGGAACCGGCGAGCAAACGGATGGACTGTCCCAGCTCAATGGCCTCAGTCTGCATCATGCGAGCCAGCTGACCGTCACCAATCACCGCCACAACCGGCACGCCATCAGCATGCGCGGGATGCTGCGCAGCAGTTAGCGCTGCAGCGGAATCAGAAGTGGAATTAGTGGAGTTTTCAGGGGTATCCGAAGCAATCACACCCCTGATTGTAGGTTATGACCCAAGATTCTAAGTCAACCGGGAGACCAACTTAGCCACCTTGCGGGAGCTGGGAATATCTTCCACAGCCAGTGGCGGGCCGAAACTGCGGGTCTGCAGATACAGCACGCCGCCCTTGCGATTGACCGCGCGCACCGAACGTAGATCAATCGAGACCACCTGCGGGCGCAGAATTCCACGTCGCAGAATAATTCGCCTATCAGTCAGTACAAACCGCTCCCCCAGCCAACTTAGTACCGGACGAACAACACGCCAGAGAATAAGCCCCAGCCACGCGAAGAGCAGCAGCTGACGCACACCTTGCAGATCTCCCGGGGCAATCGCAGGGCCGTCGATAAAACCGATCAGCAACCAGCAGACGCCAGTGATAACCATGAGCTCCAAGAGCGGCCACACCAGCCGACCAAAAGTTGGATTGGTGTCCAGCAGAATTGCCTCGCGCGTGTCCAACTCATCATCGGGAAAGGCCATCCAGCACTACCTCCGCTCCGAATCAGTCTGCGGGGACGCATAGCCGCCATCAGTGGCACGAACATGGAACACGTCACCGGCCGCAACAAAGTGACTTGTGCCAGCTTCATCGGTGACGATCAATTCGCCGTCGGCACGCACGCCAACCGCCTTGCCCACCAGCACACGATCCCCCGGCAACTCCACGCGCACGTTCGAACCGATGGTCGCGCACACCGCTTCGTAGTCCCGCAGCAGCTCAGCATCGCCCTTTCGCCACTGTGCTTGACGACGTCCCAGCGCACGCAGCACACCAGCTGAGATGTCATCGCGGTCGAGGTTTTCCGCTCCCGCCAGGTATAGCGAAATGGCGTGCGGCACAGGCAACTCATCTTCCTGCAGAGAAACGTTGATGCCAATCCCCGGAATGAGCGCTGGTGGTGCCAGCGAAGCAGCCTCCACCAGAATTCCGCAGAGCTTACGACCGTCAACCAGGACATCGTTCGGCCACTTCAGGGAAACGCGTTCAGGCGCAAGACCCGCAACGTCCACAACCGCATCGACAACTGCGAGGCCCGCGACTAACGGCAACAGACCCAGTTGCTCCGGCGCGAGGCCTTCCGGGCGCAGCAGCGCGCTGAGTGCAATGGACGCACCCTTCGGGGCCGTCCAACTACGACTCAGTCGACCGCGACCTGCGGTCTGCTCTGAGGCGATGAGCGCACTTAAATCTGCCGCCTGCCCCAGTGCCGTCTGTTTCCGAAGATCGGCGTTGGTCGAACCAGTGGTTTCGACAACCTCAATGGAGCTCCAGCCCGGCGCGGCTGCGCGCACACGCGTGGCGTCAAGAGACTTGCGGGAAGCAACAATTCTGGGGTCGGTCATGCACAGCAGTCTAGCGCCATGGCCGGATTCACTGAGTCGTGACCTTTCTCAAGGGCTCGACAGCGTGAGAATCATCACAGCTCGCCTGCTTTACTATTTTCCTTCTCAAACACTACATTCCATAACATGACTATTTCCTCACGTTTGGCGGTGGAACAACACACCACCGCTTTTCTCAATGAAGACCTTCTACGCCGACGCACTGCTGCACTGACTCCAATGGGGTCGCGAGGCTACGACAAGCTCAAACTGACTGAGCGTATGAATGCCCGCGAACGCATTGACTACCTGCTGGACGAAGGGTCTTTTGTCGAATTCGATGCGCTAGCCCGCCACCGCACTACCGCATTTGGAATGGAAGCCAAACGCCCCGTGACTGACGGAATTATCACCGGCTGGGGAACCATAGACGGCCGTGAGGTCTGCATCTTCTCTCAGGACGGCACAATCTTCGGTGGTGCACTCGGAGAGGTCTACGGCGAAAAAATGGTCAAGATTCAGGAGCTTGCCATCACTACCGGCCGCCCCCTTATCGGCATGTACGAAGGTGCCGGCGCCCGCATCCAAGATGGCGCAGTGTCACTGGATTTTATTGCCCAGACGTTCCACCACAACGTTCGCGCCAGCGGCGTCATTCCGCAGATTTCAGTCATTTTTGGTGCCTGTGCGGGCGGAAATGCCTACTCCCCAGCGCTGACGGACTTCGTTGTCATGGTGGAGGAAAACTCCCGTATGTTCGTCACCGGCCCTGACGTAATTGAAACAGTCACTGGCGAAAAAATCAGCCAGCACGAGCTTGGCGGCGCCGACACCCATATGGAGATCGCCGGAAACTCCCACTACACCGCCACTAGCGAGCAGGATGGACTCGACTGGGTCTGCGATCTGCTCGACTACCTCCCCAACAACACAACCTCCCCCGCGCCCAGCTGGGATTCCGATGCCAGTGACGAGATCACCGACACCGATTGCACCCTCGACAGTCTCATTCCCGACAGCCCATCCACGCCGTACGACGTGCATGAAGTCATCTACGCGCTTTGCGACGATGCGGAGTTCCTGGAAATCCAGGAAAACCGGGCAGCCAATGTCGTGATTGGCCTTGGCCGTCTCAATGGTCAATCTGTCGGGTTTGTCGCTAATCAGCCCATGGAATTCGCGGGCTGCCTAGATATCGATGCAGCGGAGAAGGCCGCGCGATTCGTCCGTACCTGCGATTGTTTCAACATTCCACTCGTCTTTCTCGTAGACGTACCCGGCTTTCTCCCCGGTTCAAATCAAGAACACCAGGGAATTCTGCGCCGTGGCGCCAAATTACTCTATGCGTATGCAGAGGCAACCGTTCCTAAAATCACCGTCACCATGCGCAAAGCCTATGGCGGCGCGTATTGCGTGATGGGATCAAAGGGACTCGGCGCGGATGTAAATCTGGCTTGGCCGACGGCACAGATCGCCGTGATGGGCGCCTCTGGCGCAGTACGCTTCCTCCATCGTGCCGAGATTCGAACCGCCACCGAAACAGCTCTCGCAGCAGACCCAGCGGCCGATAGATTTGGCACTCCCGAGAGTGTGAAAGAACTCATTGCTGAACTGGAAATGGGATACGAGCAACACATGCTCACGCCTTATCGTGCCGCCGAACGGGGGTTAATTGATGAAGTCATCCTCCCCTCCGAGACACGAACTCGGGTGATAAAAAATCTGCGCCTTCTAACTTCAAAGAAAGTACCGTGGCCTGCGCGCAAGCACGGCAATATTCCACTGTAAGAGCAGGCTTTTTGCTGTACAACGAGCTAGCCATTACCCCTACTTTTGTTAACAGCGATTGCCCCCAACTACCTCCCCCCGTTTTCGAAACGTAAACTAGTTGGCATGACGACTGCCGCAAATACATCAACCGGTGAAACCCCGGATTTGACCACTACTGCTGGAAAACTGGCCGATCTGCGAGCCCGTCTCGCAGAGACCCAGGCTCCAATGGGCCAGGCCAGTATTGACCGCGTCCACGACAAGGGCAAGATGACCGCTCGTGAGCGCATCGAGTTCCTCTTGGACGAGGGCTCGTTCGTGGAGGTTGACGCTCTCGCACGTCACCGCTCCAAGAACTTCGGCCTCGACGCCAAGCGCCCCGTCACTGATGGTGTTGTGACAGGCTACGGCACCATCGATGGCCGCCAGGTCTGTGTCTTCTCACAGGACGGCGCCATCTTCGGTGGCGCGCTCGGTGAAGTCTACGGTGAAAAGATTGTCAAGATCATGGATCTGGCCATCAAGACCGGTGTCCCAATTATCGGCATCAACGAGGGTGCGGGCGCCCGCATCCAGGAGGGCGTTGTTTCCCTCGGCCTCTACTCCCAGATCTTCTTCCGGAACACCCAGGCATCGGGCGTCATCCCACAGATTTCCCTGATCATGGGCGCCTGTGCTGGTGGCCACGTCTACTCCCCGGCTCTGACCGACTTCATTGTCATGGTCGATGGCACTTCCAAGATGTTCATCACTGGCCCGGACGTTATTAAGACCGTCACTGGCGAAGAGGTCACACAGGAAGAGCTGGGTGGCGCTGGTACCCACATGAGTACCTCCGGTACTTCGCACTACACCGCCGCTGATGACGAAGACGCTCTGACTTTCGTTCAGGAATTGGTCAGCTACCTGCCTTCCAACAACCGAGCTGAGGCTCCGCGCATGGAGGCTGAGCCTTTCGAGGGCTCCATCGCTGACAACATCACTGAGACTGACCTCGAGCTCGACACGCTGATTCCGGACTCCCCCAACCAGCCGTACGACATCAAGGACGTCATCACCCGTCTGGTCGACGACGAGGACTTCCTGGAGATTCAGGAGGACTACGCACAGAACGTGGTCATCGGCTTCGGTCGCGTGGAGGGGCGCTCGGTCGGTTTCGTCGCCAACCAGCCGATTCAGTTCGCTGGCTGCCTCGACATCAAGGCATCCGAGAAGGCGGCTCGCTTCGTCCGCACCTGCGACGCCTTCAACATTCCAATCATCATGCTGGTTGACGTTCCAGGCTTCCTGCCGGGCACCAACCAAGAGTTCGACGGCATCATCCGCCGTGGCGCCAAGCTGCTGTACGCGTACGCTGAGGCCACCGTTCCGAAGATCACGGTCATCACCCGTAAGGCTTACGGCGGAGCTTACTGCGTGATGGGCTCTAAGGACATGGGCGCTGACATCAACCTGGCATGGCCGACCGCTCAGATTGCGGTCATGGGTGCTTCCGGCGCTGTCGGCTTCATCTACCGCAAGGAGCTCAAGGCTGCTGCGGCCGAGGGCAAGGATGTCGTCGCACTGCAGAAGGAGTACGAGGCAGAGTACGAAGCCACTCTGGTCAACCCGTACATGGCTGCTGAGCGCGGCTTCATCGACGCCGTTATCCCGCCGAGCGAGACCCGCGGCCAGATCATCGAAGGTCTGCGTCTGTTGGATCGCAAGGTTGTTAACGTACCCGCCAAGAAGCATGGGAACATTCCGCTGTGACCGATTCCAAAAACACCCCAGCAACCGAAGACAAGGACGCCGCTGCAGCCCCGGCTGCACCGTTCATGTCCGTCCTCAAGGGCAACCCGTCTGACGCTGAAACCGCCACGCTCGCTCTTTTGTTCGCAGGTATGGCAGCAGCCGGCGGTGCCCCAGAGGATCGCGGCCCGCGTAACAACTGGGGCCGGCTGGAAGAGGGGTTCCACCAGCCGCACCAGCACGTACCGGGCACGTTCCGCAACGTCCATTTCTACTAGTACAGCTACCGCTTACCGCGTAGTCGTTACCGCACGCTAGCTGCGTCGATTCGCTAGTACAAAGCGCCACCATCGGGTTTTCCGATGGTGGCGCTTTGGTTTTTGTTACTGCCTTGATCTTGGCTACTGCCTGTTACTGGCGCTACTCACCCGGCGACTCGCCATCAAACTCATCATCGAGCTCCCGGTCCAGCCGGCGCTGATCGCGGTTGCGAACTACCGGCCACACCACCTTGAACAGGAAATACACAAACGCCAGACCGATGGCAGCCCCCACCACAGCTCCAGCAATGGATCCCCACGATTCCGATAGCGCCCCACCAACGCTTGCCTCAGAGAGCATTTGCACTCTGATAAAACCAATCAGCCACAGCCCAATGACGACTATGACCGCTGCAATCTCCCCTTTTGTAAGGCCATTAACCTTCGGCATTGGCACCTGACGGCGCAACCATCGCTGCGAGAACAGAAGCCCCACCAGCGGCATCAAGATGATTGCCACTGTCACGCCCACCATCTTCGGCTCTGGAATGAGCCAAATCAGTACCGTTGCAAGCACGTAGTTAGCCCACATCATCATTGTGAACCCGTACGTGTAGGACTTATGCAGCAACATCTGCTGATATTCATCGTCCACCGTGGCACTGTTGCGTTCAATCACGACATCCGCATAGGACATTGTCAGTATCCTTCCTCACCAAAAATTTCTTCGACTGTTTTTCCCAGGACCTTGCAGATACGCAACGCCAAATACACCGAAGGCGAGTAATTTCCCCGCTCGATATTTGCAATGGTTTGCCGCGAGACCTCCACCTTCGCGGCTAAATCCGCTTGGCTCAGCTCCAACCAGCGTCGGTATCTCCTGACCTGGTTCGAACGTTCTTCCCCACTCATCTGTGTACTTTCTTTAACTTGATGTCCACTTTACTTTACATCACTAGAAGGCAGCTGCCATCTAAAAAATCTGCCTGTTCTTACAATCGGGCCAACCCCACGCATGTTTGCCACAAAAATTAGGCTTTACGATTCCGCCCTCACTAAAATCACTAACTATGAGCAGCCCCCGAATCGTCTTGGCTTCCACTTCCCCTTCGCGACTGCACATTCTCCGCTCTGCAGGCATCGAGCCCATCACAGTAGCGCCCAACGTCGACGAGGATGCCGTAATCACAGCCCTTCCGGACGCATCGCCGGTACGCATCGTCGAGGAACTCGCGCAGGCCAAGGCACACGCTGCCTCTCCGGCCTACCCCAATGACATTGTCATTGGCGGGGATTCAATGCTGCTTCTCGACGGGCAGTTGCAGGGCAAGCCCCACACGGAAGAAAAGACCATTGAGCGTTGGCACCAACAGAGCGGCCGGACGGCTGAGCTGATTACTGGTCACTGTGTCGTGACACCAAAGGGCGAGCACCTTGAGGTGGCGATTACTTCCCTCGATTTCGCTGAAGTCCCAGAAGAGGACATCCGTGCCTACGCTGCGACGGGCGAGCCACTGAAGTGCGCTGGCGCGTTTACCTTGGAGGCTCTAGGCGGCTGGTTTGTCGATGGCATCAATGGCGACTCATCCAGTGTGATCGGACTGTCGCTACCTGTCGTGCGCCGAGCTCTGTATCGCTACGGCTATTCGGTCTCCCAGTTCTGGAATCGGTAGGCATCGCAAGGACGTCGTAAAGCAAAAACCGCACCAAATTGGTGCGGTTTTCCTAGCTGTTGAGACTACTTGTTAGCAGCCTCAACGCGCTTGATGGCCTCCTGAGCAACAAGCTCCTGGATACCCATATCCAGCTCGGAGGTGAAGCCAACACAGGAGCAGTTGATCTCGCCGAGAACGTAGGTGTCCTCGCCGTTCTCGCCGTCTGCCAGCATGAAATCAGCGGTCCAGATCAGCGGGATATTGTCGCCACCGAGGTTCTCGGCAATGCCCGGGCGAGCCTCAGCAAACATGTCGATGAGGTCCTGCCATTCTTCCGGCTTGTTGTAGGTGTACTTCGCGCCAGAGAACAAGGTTGCGGAGAAAGCGTCGCCGCCCTCGGCCGGCTTCTTGTGAACCACGAAGACCGGGTGCGGACCGACCAGCAGAATGCGAATTTCGCCTTCGGTGATGCGCGGCATGAAGCGCATGTCCACGAGCATGCCGTTATCGCCGATGATGTACTGGTCGCAGAAATCCATGAACTCGCCGAGCTCGCGAGTCTCGGTGTGATTGTCCACGGCCTCGGTGCACTTCAGCTTGGTGTTTAGCGGCAGCGGGGTGCCCGGCTCAACGTTCTTAGCAACCTCTTCGTCAGCGATGCGCACGCGCCAGATGCCGGATCCGGTGGAGCCACGGTTCTGCTTAAGGACGCGCTCGCCGTAGGACAGGGAGGTCGGGAAAGTGCTGTGGAATGCCTCGACGTCGTAGTAAGCAGCGGTGTCAGACGGAACCAGGTCAGTGTCCTTGAGCTTGACCAGTGCGTCCTTTGCGCCGTAGGCCATCATCTCGCCCGGGGTGGACATACCAACCAAACCAGCGACCGAGAGACTGGTCAGAAGCTCGAAGTAGCCCCTCTCGCCACCCGGGATGTTGCCCGGGTTTACGCGGGAGATGTAGCCGTCGAAGTTCTGAGAGACATAGTCGTACAGGTCGTCCTTCCACTCCGGTCGGTAGTAGACGACCTCAGCGGACCAACCGGCTTCGCGGATAGCGTTGACGATTGGCATGGTGTCCTTGCGGTGTCCGTCGAAGTACTTGTCCGAGCCGCCCTCGATCTCGAATACAACAATGTTCTTGTGCACAGGCACTCCTTTTAAGAAAATACATGGACTTCCGGCACTCAATTGTCTCCGTAACGCAGCGAATACCCAGGCAGATAGCCTATTTCAGCCCATTTTCCGGTGATACGAATCAACACAGTTTTTGCGCTAACTCTCAGCTAAATTTTAGGGCACTACCTGGACTCCAAGCGCGCTGAAAACACTCCTTTTACCCCCAACTGTGAGGCGTATCCCAGGGGTGGCCGCGGACGCAATTGTGACCGTCGGAAAGCGCTCACACCGGGGACTATTCCGCCGTTCGCCACGCGACCCGTAAACTAGATATGCAATTGACGATAAACGTCAGAAAGTCCCACCCACCCAACTTGCGCCAAGGGAGTATCCGATGGCTGTTCCGCACGACCCGCACCCCCAGTTCCAGCAGTACGCCCACCCTGAGCGCCTCGTCTCTAGCTCCTGGCTTGCTGCCCGACTGGGCTCTCCCGGTCTGCGCGTTGTTGAATCCGATGAGGACTCACTGCTCTACGACATTGGACATATTCCGGGCGCGGTTCGCATCGACTGGCATCACGACCTTAACGATTCCGTGCGCCGCGACTATATCGACGCCGAAGGCTTTGCCGAGCTCATGCGCGAGAAGGGCATCTCGCGCGATGACACCGTCGTAATCTACGGCGACAAGTCCAACTGGTGGGCCGCCTACACACTCTGGGTCTTCGAGCTTTTTGGGCATCCCGACGTGCGCCTGCTTAACGGTGGCCGCGATGCCTGGATGACTGAAGAACGAGACACGAGCTTCGAGGTCCCCAATTACCCACGCACTGACTACCCTGTCGTCGAGCGCGACGACAAGACACTGCGCGCCTACTTCAGCGATACACGTGAGCTCATTGGAAAGGCTCCGATTATCGACGTGCGCACTCCGGAGGAGTATGCCGGTGCACGAACCCACATGGTCGATTACCCACAGGAAGGCGTCCTGCGTGGTGGCCACATTCCAACCGCGGTAAACATTCCATGGAATCAGTCCGTTCACCCGAACTCGCGTTTCCGCGATCGCGAAGAGCTCGAGCAGATTTACGCGCACGTCCAATTTGAAGATGAGGCGATTGTCTACTGCCGCATCGGCGAGCGCTCCGCGCACACCTGGTTTGTACTGCACCACCTGCTCGGCCACGAGAATGTTCGCAACTACGACGGCTCGTGGGTTGAGTGGGGCAATATGATTGGCATGCCCATTGCCCACGGTTCGGAGCCGGGAAGCCTGTAGGCGATCGACGCAACCGGTGGGCGCTTCCCCCACCGTTTTTCCAGCGTCAGCGGCTGACGCTACACCGGAGATTTAGTTTCCCCCTGCCGCCCCCAATCAAGGGGGCGGCTCTTGCACTCTTGGGTGATAATTTTAACCACAAACCTAGGTTTTTGGGCGGAAAATAGCCACTTCAGCTGCCCCCATGACCACTTGAACGCTGCTCAAGACCACAATCCCTACCCCCTTATGTAGCGAGCAAAAAGAGGTTGCTTACCGCACCTGTGACACAATGGAGACATTGGGTCACACGCTGTTAGCTACCGCGTGGTGAACCGCATTGCGGTTCACCACGCAGTTAACTGCAGTGCTGCTTGTGATTCCTACAAATGACTGTCGCAACCTTGCCCCGAGGGCCAATTCTCGGGGTGCCCACGAAAAATGGAGGATTTCGTGTCCGAGCAGACCACTGAAAAAATCACGAAGGTTCTCGTCGCCAACCGTGGCGAGATTGCCGTTCGCGTTATTCGCGCTGCGAAGGACGCCGGCATTCCTTCCGTCGCCGTTTACGCTGAGCCGGATGCGGACGCTCCTTTCGTGACCATGGCGGATGAGGCTTTTGCTCTCGGTGGCACCACTTCCGCTGAGTCCTACCTAGTTTTCGACAAGATTCTGGACGCCGCAAAGAAGTCCGGCGCTAATGCCATCCACCCGGGATACGGCTTCCTGTCGGAGAACGGCGACTTCGCTGAGGCTGTTGAGAACGCTGGCCTGATTTGGATTGGCCCGTCACCAGAGTCCATCCGCGCCCTGGGAGACAAGGTCACCGCTCGTCACATCGCGCTGAAGGCTGACGCTCCGATGGCTCCAGGCACCAAGGAGCCGGTTAAGGATGCAGACGAGGTTGTCGCATTCGCTAAGGAGCACGGTCTGCCAATCGCCATTAAGGCCGCTTTCGGTGGCGGAGGCCGCGGCATGAAGGTCGCACACAAGATGGAAGAGGTCGCTGACCTCTACGAGTCCGCTACCCGCGAGGCCGTTGCCGCCTTCGGTCGCGGTGAGTGCTTCGTAGAGCGCTACCTGGACAAGGCACGCCACGTCGAGTGCCAGGTTCTCGCTGATAAGCACGGCAACGTCGTCGTCGCCTCCACCCGTGACTGCTCGCTACAGCGTCGTTTCCAGAAGCTCGTCGAGGAAGCACCTGCTCCGTTCCTGACCCCGGAGCAGGATGAGCGCCTGCGCCAGTCCGCTAAGGACATCTGCCGCGAGGCTGGCTACTACGGTGCCGGCACCGTTGAGTACCTGGTTGGCGCTGACGGCCTGATCAACTTCCTCGAGGTCAACACCCGTCTGCAGGTGGAGCACCCGGTCACCGAGGAAATTACCGGCCTCGACCTGGTCCGCGAGCAGTTCCGCATTGCTGAAGGCAAGGAACTGTCCATCAAGGAAGACCCGGAGATGCACGGTCACGCTTTCGAGTTCCGCATCAACGGCGAGGACGCCGGCAGCAACTTCATGCCGGCTCCGGGCACCATCACCAAGTACGTCGAACCATCCGGCCCGGGTGTCCGCATGGACACCGGCATCAAGGAGGGCGACGTCATCGGCGGCCAGTTCGACTCCATGCTGGCCAAGCTGATTGTTTGGGGCGAGACCCGCGAAGAGGCTCTGCGTCGCTCCGCTCGTGCCCTGTCCGAGTACCAGGTTGAAGGTCTGGCAACGGTCATTCCGTTCCACCGCCACATTGTGGAGAACCCGGCGTTTGTCGGCGATGGCGAGAAGTTTGACGTCTACACCAAGTGGATTGAAGAGGAATGGGATAACCCAATTGCTCCGTACGACGGTGACTCCGACGCTGACACCGACACCGTCCCGGCTCAGAAGGTTGTCGTCGAGATCGACGGTCGCCGCGTCGAGGTAGCCCTGCCGGGCGACCTGGCTCTGGGTGGCGGCAACGCTGGTGCCAAGAAGAAGAGTAAGAAGAAGCGCGCTGGCGGTTCCAAGAAGGCTGCTTCCGGTGACGCTGTGGTTGCTCCGATGCAGGGCACCGTCATTAAGGTCAACGTCGAAGAAGGCCAGGAAGTCTCCGAGGGTGACACCGTGGTTGTCCTTGAGGCCATGAAGATGGAAAACCCAGTCAAGGCTCACAAGGACGGCGTTGTCACGGGTCTGGCTACCGAGGCTGGCTCGGGTGTCGGCAAGGGCGATGTCCTGATGGAACTGAAGTAGTTCTAAAGCTCTAAGCGGGGCTGGTTGCGATGGGATTCGCAGCCGCCCCGCTTGATTCTTTTCAGCCCCTCCCCCGGCGCCCTTAAACGCTGTTCAGGACGTCTAGAGTGGACGGTATGGAACCCATGGAAGTAAATGCCGGCCGCTTCTACTGCCGTCCCCTGCGCCACGATTCCCGCGTCGATGACGCCCCGGTCGCAACCCAATTACTCACAGAATTGGCCCCTGACTCCGTCGCCGAGTTCCTTCGGAACTCCACCACCGAGTGGGAAAACGACACCGCCTACCGCTTTGCGGTTGCTGAGCAGACGAACGTCGAGATGCTCGCACTAGCAACCGTCGAGGTCATCAATGCCGACCACGTCAGCATCACCGTCCGTCCCGCAGGCGATCCCGCACGCGTGTTGCCTAACGACGATCAGGTCCTCACCAAGGTAACCGTCGCCGACGGCGTCGAAGCCGCCGAAAAAGCCCTCCACCGATGGGCAGAGGGCTTCTTGGGCAAGAAAGTCAGCTAGCCGAACTGGCACCGCTGCGACTGCTCAGTCCTAGGCGCCGGAACGCAGCAGGTAGATATCCATAATCCAACCGTGCTCCGCACGGAGCTTCTTTTTCAGCTCCGCAATCTCTTCGCCGACGTCGCCAACGCGACCACGGCGGAGCGTCTCCAGCTCCGTTCCCAGGAATGCACCCCAGAGAATCTCTTCCTCCGGGTCCGCGTGCTCGAGCCAGGCTGCACCGCCATCGAGCATCACCACCGCATCCATGCCAGGCGCACGCTCCCCCAGGCGCCGACCAGTGGTAATCAATACCGGCTTACCAATCTGGTTCAGGCACTCTCCATGCGCTGCGGTCAGCGCGGAAATCGCCGTCACACTGGGGATAACTCGCGAGCGCACGTCCAGCCCAAGGTCGCGGACGCGCTGCAAAATCCGCAATGTTGAGTCATACAAGGAGGGGTCACCCCAGACCAAGAACGCACCGCGGCGCTTGCCCTCTCGTCCGAGGTGAGCGACGAAGGCGTCGGCAAGCAGCTCTGCACGGCGCTGATGCCAGTCACGGACGACTGCGCCGTAGTTATCGGGCGTGCGGTCACGTGGCGGGTCGGGAACGGTAACGAGTTCGACATGCGGCGCATGCTTATCGACGATCGCCTGTCGCGCAGCCAACAAGTCCGCTTTGGCATCACCCTTGTCGAGAGCAAAAACTACGTCGACATCAGCAAGAGCGCCGATAGCCTCGAGCGTAATGTGGCTCGGACTACCGGCGCCGATTCCGATGACGTCTACATCGACATATCCGCTGTATACAGGGCTCTCGGCCTGAGTGCGGGCGGCGTCGTTTCGACTAGTGATTGGTCGGATCTCCCTCGTAACCGAACTGTTCAGCCATCTCATCTGGAGACAGGCCAGCCATCGAACCCTGGAGGTTAGCCGAAGCGGCCTGCTTCAAGTAAATCTCGCAAGCGTTGGCCATGTACTTGGAGTCGTACACGTTCATCTCCAGAATCGGAGTCAAAGAGCCATCATCTTCCATGCGCGAAACCAAAAGGTGCGGCTTGTCCGAGTCCGTGGTCATGGAGCACTTAATCTTGACACCGTTGACATCCGTGAAAGTTGGCTTAATCATATTGTCATCCTCCTCCAAAACAGCGACCGGAAAATAAGTAGCGCTGTTGCGACCGCAAGCGCAAGAAAGTCGCTCGTTATAAACCATGTTAGCCAGATTCCGGGCGGCACCGCCGAGCACAAAAGCACATGGGGGTAATAGCGAGCTTCCTGCATGTTTGCGTGTCAGGTCGAGGACCCAATTGCCACTAGAGCTCGCAGATGCGTTAAAGTGATGAAGTAATTTTCCGGCCGCCGAGAATGTGTTTTCACGGCTGTTTTACCCGGAAGATGATTGCCCTAGTAGCTCAGTGGATAGAGCACGGCTCTCCTAAAGCCGGTGTCGGAGGTTCGATTCCTCTCTGGGGCACAAATACCCTCGTGACCTTTTACATATAGGGCGCGAGGGTTCTTTGTTTTTCTCACGACCGGCCACTACGCCCCCTCCTGAGAACGCATCACCCAGCAATTTCCAGAAACACTTGTGTTAGGCTTACCTAATCACGTGGCGTGTAGACTTCCGCCAGTACAAAACAGCCCAAGACTTGTTGAAGGACAGTGACAACTATGGCTGGCCTAGCTAAAGCAGCAGCACCGAAGCGTAAGCCCCGTAAGGCACACGAGGCAACAGTTACTGGACGTCGCCAGATTTCCCCAGACCTTGTTCGTTTGAGCATGAACTCGCCTGCATTTGTGGGCAAGGAGCTGGAGTTTACCGACCATTACATCAAATTATTGTTTGTGCCAGAGGACGCTGATTACTCCTGGCCGTTCGATATTGCGAAAATTCGCGCCGAACAGCCGCGAGACAAACTGCCAATCACCCGCACCTACACTCTGATTAATGTGGACTCCGAAACCGGCGACTTTGACGTCGACTTCGTCACCCACGGCGATTCCGGCCTGGCTGGACCGTGGGCACGCGTAGCCGAAATCGGAGACAAGCGTGGCTTCTTAGGGCCAGGAGGCGCATGGGGACCTGCAGCAGAATATGAACACTTTGTACTCGCCGGAGACGAGTCCGCAGCGCCAGCTATCAGCGCCGGACTGAAGCACCTCCCAGCAGGCACGACCGCAACCGCATACATCGAAATCGAGTCCGAAGATCGGAAGTTTGAGCTCCCAACCCGAGAGGGTGTGGAAGTCCATTGGGTCCTCCGCAACGGCGCAACCCACGGCACAGAGCTATCCCGCGCAGTGCACGAGGCGGGCATTCCAGAAGGTAAGAAAACTAGCTGGTTCATCCACGGTGTCGCCGAGATGATCAAGGAATTGCGCCGCTTCCTCTTCGTCGAATCTGAGATCCCGAAGAAAGACGTTTCCATTTCTGGCTACTGGCGTATCGGTATGACCGAAGACCAGTGGCAGTCTTCTAAACGAGAATTCAACGCTGAGGTTGAGGCCGAGGAGGAAAGAGCCAGGGCCTGACGTTTGCTCGAACGTTAGCGCTCGCTACGCCTTTCAACAACGACGCGTTTTCCTGCCAACCAGTCGAATGGGTGCCAGCGGCAAACAGCAACCCAAATCATCAGGACACCAAAAAACAGTTCAACGTTTGGCTCAAAACCCGTAGGCAAGAAAATCAGCGACAATAGGTAACAATTACGTACCGCTGCCCGCCAACCTCTGTGCCAAGAATCGTCTCCTGATTCGAGCTCCGATGTTCCCTCTGGCTGAGCGACTTCGAACGGAGTTGCCCCAGAGTCTGCTTTCCGCGCTGGAACAACGTGTAGCAAAAATGCGCTTTTACCAAACGTCTGTTCACCGCGAGCCTCTGCAACCACGCGCACAAAGAAAAAGACAGCTGGGAATATGACACCATACAAAATCCTGAACTCTGGCGGACTCGGCAGCGCCCAGTTCGCCATGGCTGCTTCCCACGCAAGTTTGCCAAGTGCCACAATGATGGCAACAAAGATTCCTACAAGGAACGAATCCAGTATCCACGCGCCACTGCGCCGAGCGAACAAATCCGCATTACTCTTTACGGGGAATCGATTCGGGGTGCGCCGATACATGGGACACACGCTATCAAAACCACTTATGACTTCACAGACGAATTGCCTTTCCCTACCGCACCCGTTCTGCCACGATTAGAAGCATCCAGTATGCAAATCGAAAAGTTGACTGTATAGTTGCCGGTTGAATCAACCTATCTATTGGGTGTCAGCAACTACCTTGCCAATAACTCGGCAAGTTCCCCTATAGCTGGCACCCCCAGTGGTTTTTCAGGAGACGCCGCCCCAGAAAGCCGAGAATTAAACCACGCGACGCAGGCCCGAGAAGCCCAGAAAGTGAGATGGATGTGAATACGCGAACTCAGCTGTCAGCCGTACAGCACCCTAAACTCACTGCCGTCCGGCGCAAGAACCGCCGGCAGCTGGCGCTGGCCTGCTGCTTCCTCACCTTCGCAGCCACGGCCACCAGCTGCGCCAACAGCGAAAGCGAGGAGGTTGCCGCGACGCAAACCTCGTCGTCAAGCCAACTTACTACGGTGTCGACGACGAGTTCGCCGACAACGACGGGACCAAAGGTTCGAGAAGGCGGTACGCCGCGCATCGGGCAGCTGTGCCCGAACCAGACCGGGGAAATACGAATGAGCGCCAACGGCCAGAATCTTGAATGCGCACAAGTCGGCGAGCAGGAAGTGTGGACGGTGCTGCAGCAAACCCCCGCGAACCCGACATCGCAGCAAATGTGGATTTCCACTACTCCGACGACCACTGAGCCACTGCCTCAGGAACCTGAGCCGACGACTCCGAGCGAGAGCACAACGGAGACAAGTGAGACGGAGAGCTCGACGACCTCTGATACTTCCACGCCGCCCGATACTTCAACGACTCCGACAACCTCCGGCGAGCCGACAGAATCGGAATCGGAGCAGGAAGAGCAGCCAAGCGAAGATAATCATGGGCTCACCGGCCTGTTCCGCTAGGTTCGTCTCTGGCTGCGAGGTTCGTCGGCTCGGGACTTAGTTAGGTAAGGTGCGCTAGCTCGCCCTAAAAACCAAAATCCGCTGCAACAATACTGCAGCGGATTTTTTATTTACCCAACAGATACGAAGAGACGAACCTGAACAGATCTGAGCCCGCCACAATGCGGCGGAGCACCCGCGCTCCCCTACTTGCGGTGACGGCGGTTGTAGAACGGCGTCGGAACGATGGTGGCGGTAATGTCGGCGCCTTCAACGGTCAGCTCCGTGCCAGTGGAGGACTGCCAACGCTGAACGTATGCAAAACCGATGGGGTGACCCAAAGTCGGCGACACCTTGGCGGAAGTCAGCACGCCAACCTCGTTACCTTCCGCATCAATGAGCTTGGTGCCACGCTTCGGAGCTTCATCACCGGAGAAACGCAGACCAACCAGTAGCTCCTTCGACTGCGGACGATTAATCAGTGCGTTGCGACCAATAAACTGCCCCTTGGTCGGCCCCATGATGGACTTCAGGCCGGCCTCCAGCGGAGTGCGGTCGCGAGTCAGCTCGTAGCCATAGAGCGGCATACCGGCCTCAAGACGCAGGGTGTCGCGGCAGGCCAGACCACACGGCAGCAGGCCGAGGTCAGCGCCGTTGTCAGCCGGATCCTCCGGGTTTTCCACCTTGCCACCTGCTGCAATGATTGCACGCCAGACCTCGACGGCGCGGTCAGCCGGCGGGAAGATCTCGAAGCCGTCCTCACCGGTGTAGCCAGTTCGGGCAACAATCATTTCCACACCTGCGACCTCGAGCAGGGTGCAAGAGTAGTAGTTCATGCCATCGAGAGTCGCGTGCAGATCCTGCGGCAGCAGACGGCGCAGAAGCTTCGCAGCCTTCGGCCCCTGAATGGCCAGGAGCACATTCTTGTCATTCATGCTCTCAACCTGGACGTTGTAGCCACCAACGCGCTCGCGCAGCGTCGAGTACACATCTTCAGCGGCTGCGGCATTCTGCACCAGCATGAATTCGTGACTACCGAGGCGGTAAATGATGAGGTCATCAATAATGCCGCCGTCTTCCTGCACAATCATGGTGTACTTGGCACGGCCCAACGCCAGCGGCTTGATTGCCGAAATCAGGGAGTGTGCAAGGAACGCCGCCGCATCCTCACCAGTGACGCGGATGATACCCATCAGCGACAGGTCGAAAATACCAACGGCCTCACGCACTGCGTTGTGCTCTGCAATTTCCGAAGAGTAGCGGAACGGCACTTCGTAGCCACCAACATTGCGCATTTCTGCGCCAAGGCTTACGTGCTCATCATGCAGGGCGCTACGGAAAGAATTGTTGTTCTCAGAAGCGCCAGAATTGTCAGTCATACACACTCCAATTATTGCGGTGGGGCAAACCAGATTGTTACCTTCCCACCTTATATCTAAGACTCCGTGCTCGCTTCCGCGAGCCCCTGCGGATCCAGGGCAACAGGCCCGTCCATTAACTATCATGCACTGATTCGCACATGCTTGACGACGACCCCGCGCCCACCACAAAGGCCCCGCTACCAGTGACGATAACGGGGCCTTTGCATTTGTCTATTCAGTTAATTGCGATTGGCTGAGCTGTTCGGGCAGCGTTGCCAGCCAAGGACGCAGTGGTTATTAGTGATCAACCGCAGCCTCGGTGCCAACACCGGTCAGGGAGCGAACTTCCATCTCAGCTGCCAGGTCATCGAAGTTATCCGGCTTGCCCATGTAGGTGGCGATGATGCCAGCCAGGAACGCCAGCGGGATTGCGAGCAGACCCGGCGAGGTCAGCGGGAACCAGGAGAAGTCAACCGACGGAATCATCGAGGACTCGCTGCCGGAAACTGCCGGGGAGAAGATAATCAGAACCAGCGAGGCGATGACACCGGTGTACATGGAGGCAACTGCGCCTGCGGTGTTGAAGCGCTTCCAGAACAGGGACATCAGGATGGTTGGTACGTTTGCGGATGCTGCCACTGCGAAGGCCAGCGACACCAAGAAGGCGACGTTCTGCCCCATGGCCAGGATGCCGAGGATAATGGCGACAACGCCCAGCACGATTACGGTAATGCGGGAGACACGAACCTGCTCGGCTTCCGTGGCCTGTCCCTTGCGGATCACGGCCTGGTAGAGGTCCTGGCCGACAGACGCGGAAGCGGTAATTGCCAGACCAGCGACCACGGCCAGCACGGTAGCGAACGCCACTGCGGAAATCACTGCCATGAAGATGGAGCCACCGATTTCGAAGGCCAGCAGCGGAGCTGCAGCGTTGGCTCCGCCCGGGGCGGCGTTGATTCGGTCCGGACCAACAAGTGCGGCGGCGCCATAACCGAGTACCAGGGTCAACAGGTAGAAACCACCGATGAGGATGATTGCCCAGGTCACGGACTTACGAGCTTCCTTTGCAGTCGGCACCGTGTAGAAGCGCATGAGCACGTGCGGCAGACCAGCAACACCGAGGACCAGTGCCAGGCCCAGAGAGACGAAGTCCAGCTGCTGAACGAAGGAGCCGCCGTACTTCAGACCCGGCTCAAGAATGGCGGAGGCTTCGTAGCCCTTCTCGGCGATGTGATCCGAGCTCGCGTGCATGTCCACTGCGTCCTGCAGGAGCTGGGAGAAGTTACCCTTAACGCCAACCAGGATGATCAGAGTCATGATGATGACAGCACCGACCAGCAGGACGGCCTTAATCATCTGCACGTAAGTCGTGCCCTTCATACCACCGATGAGAACGTAAGCAACCATGATGATGCCGACGACCGCGACAACGATGGACTGCTGAGTGGAGTCGTGAATGTTGAGCAGCACGGCGACCAGGGAACCTGCACCGGCCATCTGCGCGATGAGGTAGAACAGGGTCACCGCGAGGGTCGAGATAGCAGCCGCAGTACGTACCGGGCGCTGCTTAAGACGGAAGGACAGCACGTCGGCCATGGTGAACTTACCGACGTTACGCAGCGGCTCTGCAACCAACAGCAGCGCGACCAGCCAGGCTACGAAGAAGCCGATGGAGTAAAGGAATCCGTCGTAACCAGTCAGCGCAATGGCGCCGACGATACCGAGGAAGGAAGCCGCCGAGAGGTAGTCACCCGCAATGGCAAGACCGTTTTGGGTACCGGAGAACTGTGCGCCACCGGTGTAAAAGTCTGATGCTCCCTTGTTTCCGCCCTTGCCCACTCGAGTAACGATGAACATGGTCGCAACAATGAAGGCGACGAAGACCGCGATGTTGAGAATCGGGTTACCTGCTGCTGCAGTGTCATCTGCAGCAAAGAAACTAGTCAGCATGCCTATGCCTCCTTCTTTGCGACGATTTCAGCGATTTCTCCGCTTTCCAGTGCCTCGCGCAGCTCTGCCTGCATCGGCTCAAGCTTCTTGTTGGCGAAGTTGATGTACACCCAGGTGATGGCGAAGGTGGTCACGAACTGGAGCAGACCAAGGACGATGCCCAGGTTGATATTGCCCAGTACGGGAGTCGCCATGAGATCCGGCGCGAACGTCGCAAGCAAAACGAATGCGATGTACCACACCAGACCTGCGACGGTCATCGGGATGGCGAAAGAACGGAATGTAGAGCGGAGCTCTTGGAACTGCGCTGAGTTTTGCACGTAGCGGTACTCGGCCGCCTGTGGCTTATGCCGGTCTGTCGGCAAGGGAGTTGCGGACACGGGCTAATCCTTTCCAGGAAGTTATGCAGGTGTTCGTAATGAGGTTCAGCACAGCCACCCCGAGGGTGTGCCATGCACCACATTTTTCATTATGTGTGGAAACAAAGTTACCTGGAACACAGTTAGCAAAGAAGTTAAATGCGGCTAACTACTTCTCAGCGAGCCTTAAGGCACCCCCAAAAACGCCATTACCTGCATACTTAGGCGCCGTTTTTACTACCCCCATTTACGCCGTTGTACTCGTGTTCTCCGCTTCTTCCGGCAATGGCTTACTCTGACGCCACCACCACAGCGCTTCGATAATGACCGCGCCGATGGCCCCCACGATCAGCGCGGGAATCAACAGCTCCCGCCCTACCCAGTACAGATTAAGCACTGTGGCCACTGAACGAACCGAGAAGATGAACAGGTAGGCTCCTGCCGATACCGCCAGCAACAGAACCTTCCACCAGGTGTATGGCCTAGCCACGACCACCAAAACCCAAAATGCCGAAACAATCAGCACAATGAGGGTCGCAGTAGACGCCTCCCCTCGTGCCGCATCGCTGGCGTCGACTCCCGGGTTTGCCCACAACCAAAACATGAAGGTCAACAACCCCACCGTGATGCCCGCCGGTATCGCTAAGCGCAACACGCGCCGCACGAAACCATCGCGCGCACGCTCCAAGTTAGGAGCCAACGACAGCACGAACGCCGGGATTCCAATTGTGAACCAACCCGTAATCGTCACGTGAATCGGCTCGAATGGATAATCCATCCCCCACAGCCCCACAGCCAGCGCCAGCACCACCGAGTAGATGGTCTTCGTCAAAAAGAGGTTGGCCACACGCTCGATATTGCCAATGACGCGACGCCCCTCCGCCACAATCATCGGCATCACGGCGAAGCGATTATCCAACAGCACCAACTGCGCAACCGAACGTGTCGCCGGCGCCCCATCGCCCATAGCCACGCCCAGGTTCGCCGCTTTTAGCGCCAGCACATCATTGACACCATCACCGGTCATCGCCACATGATGCCCCCGCGACTGCAGCGCATGAACCATATCGCGCTTATTCTCCGCCGTGACACGGCCGAAGATCTGCCGCGACTCCACAATGCCTGCGAACTCGTTGCGGATCTCGGTGGGCTTGGCTTCGCTATTCTCATCGCGGCTGACCGGAAGCTCAGACGCATCGACAGGATTGTTAGCCCCCTCCATTTCCAGCTCACGTGCAACAGCCCCCACGGAGCGGTCATTGTCACCAGAAATGACCTTGACCTCGACGCCTTCTTCATAGAAGTAGGCCACCGTGTCCGCCGCATCTGAACGCACCTTCTGCCCCAGCACGACAAGTGCGACTGGCTCCAACTCCACCTCGCCACTCTTCCGCAGCGCACCGCCGGGCAGGTCATCTGCCCCAACTGAGGTCCGCGCGAGCAGGAGCACACGAAGTCCTTCCTCCATAAGCTCCCGAGCTTTCTGCATGCCGACCGCGGAGTCGTCGACAAGCACATCGGGCGCGCCGAAAACCCACGTCGCACCGCCGTGATATGTCAGCGCCGACCACTTATTCGCCGAGGTAAAGGGGCGGGTCTCGGTCTGCTCATGCTTTACGACGTCCCCTGCGTCCGCAAGCCCATCGAGCAGTGCGCGAGCCGTTGCGTTGGGGCGATCGTCGAGCTTGCACAGATCGATGAGTGCCGAGTCGACCTCCTCGCGGGAGGTACCGTCACCCGATACGATGTCGACTTCCACTAGCTGCATCGCGTTTTCGGTAAGTGTGCCGGTTTTGTCGACGCACACGGTGTCAACGCGCGCGAGCCCCTCAATGGCGGGTAGTTCGTTAACCAGCACGCGATGTTGCCCCAAACGCACCACGCCAAGGGCAAACGCGATGGTGGTCATGAGAACAAGCCCCTCGGGAACCATGGGCACCAGCGTGGCGACCATTGCCAACAGCGCATCATTGAGATCATCGCCGGCGACGAAGAGCTGCGTATAGATTGCCAGGGCGCCGACGGGAATGAGAATCCAGGAAATGTAGGTCAGAATCTTGTTGATGCCGCGGAAGAGCTGGGAATCAGTCAGCGTGAACTTGTTGGCCTCAGCTGCGAGCTTGGCGGCGTAAGCCTCCTTGCCCACTTTGGTGGCCTGATATCGCGCCGACCCCACCACGACCGAGGAACCCGAGTAGACCATGTCCCCAACGCTCTTATCGACGGCATCGGATTCACCAGTGAGAGAGGACTCATCGACAGCCACGTCAGAGGCATAGCGGAGAATACCGTCAACGACGATTTGGTCACCGGGGCCGACCTCGATGAGATCGTCGAGGACGACGGACTCGCGGTCAATCTCGCGAGCCGGCTCACCGTCGCGAATGACCATGGGCTTTGCACGGCCGACAATGGAAAGCTTGTCCAGTGTGCGCTTCGCACGCAGTTCTTGGATGATGCCGACGATAGAGTTAGCGATAATCAGCAGGCCAAAGGCACCGTTGACGATTGAGCCGGTATAGAGCACGACCGCAAATAACACAGCGAGAATACCGTTAATCCGGGTAAACACATTGGCACGGATGATGTCCCACACACTGCGCCCGGATGTTGGCGGCAGCTCGTTGACGTGCCCCAATTTAATGCGTTGCTGGACCTGCTGTTGAGTAAGACCGCTGTCGGGGGTTTCCCACGAGCCCATGACTGCCTACCCTATTCGCCTAGTTGCTGAACCTATTCGACCTATTTGCCAATAAAATTCGGTTCGCGCTTTTCAGCTCGCGCCTTCGATGCCTCCGCAGCATCCTCGGAAGCCCAAACCGTGTCGTAGAGCTCCTGCTGGTAGTCCTTCAACGGGCTATGTGTCTCATCGTCGTTGAGCACAGCCTTGTGGTAGGCCAGTGACAGTGGCGCGTAGGTGGCGATACGGAGCGCTACCTCCTCTGCCTTGTCCGGCCCACCGAGGTAGGAAGCCAGACCGCAACCGCGGGCGGCTTCCTGATCCATGCGCTCAGCCGCCAACAAAATAGTGCGGGCACGGGCACCGCCAACGAGTACACGTACGCGGCGAATTGTCCAGGCATCGACAGCGATACCCAGCTTGACCGGTGGAATCATAAACCAACCGCGCTCACCCACGACACGCAAATCAGCTGCCATCGCCAGCTGCATGCCAGCGCCGACGGCCGGCCCCTGCACATCCGCAATAACCACCAGACGGCTGGCCTCGATTGTGCGCAGCATTCGACGTAGCTGTTCATGAAAGGAATCTTCATGGTGCTGACCACTCAGGTCGGCACCGGCGCAGAAAGCGCGACCTTCGCCGCGCAGCAGGATAACGCGCTGCTCTGGAACCTCAGCGGCAGCTTCCACCGCATCGGCGATGTCACGACACACGTCGGCAGTCAGGGAGTTGCGCTTGTGATCTCGGTCAATGGTGATAGTGACAATCGCGCCGTCGGCTTCGACACGGATTTCAGATGCTGGGTTCGTCATAGCACTTAGGCTACCCGCGAAACACCAATAGTGATGGGGCTATAAGCAAATCTAAATTCGCTTATTCGTTGCCAAATACCCGCGGGTCTCCGCTCATTCGCCCGTCGGCACGCGCCATCGACGCAATCGTCTCCATTTCTTCGTCAGTGAGCTCAAAGTCGGTGACCTGAAAGTTCTCCTTGATGCGCGACGGAGTGCCCGACTTCGGGATGGCAACAATGCCACGCTGGAGGTGCCAGCGGATAGCAACTTGGGCGGGAGTTTTACCCAGGCGATCTGCGATTTCAGCAATCGGCGAGCCCTCAAAGTACTTGGCGCGCCCCAGCGGCGACCAAGCCTGCGTGACAATACCGCGACGACGATCGTCTTCAACCTGCTCATTCTGCGGGAACTGCGGATGCAGCTCAATCTGGTTGACCACCGGAGTCTCCGAGAGCTGGTCGAGCACCTCTGGGTAGAAGTTCGCCACACCAACCGAGCGAATTAGCCCCTCCCGCTTGAGCTCTAGCAGCGTATCGAAACACTGCCCAAACGTTCCTTGCTTCTCCACCGGCCAGTGCACAAGCACCAGGTCGACATAGTCAAGACCGAGCCGATCCAGAGACGCCCGCACAGACTCGCGCGTCGCCGCCGGCTCCTGCGCATCGTTCCAGACCTTTGTTGTCACGAAGATATCTTCACGCTTTACGACGTTCGCAGCGACCGCATCAGCAATTCCCTGCCCAACTCCACGCTCATTTCCATAGAGCGAAGCGGTGTCAATGTGGCGGTATCCGAGCTCCAGGGCGTAGCGCACGGATACGCGCGCCTGTTCATCATCAAGCTTGTAGGTGCCAAATCCCAGAATCGGGATGGCGTTGCCATCGGCCAATTCGAGGTTGGCAATTCCGGTTGTCGCTGCATCGTATTTCAGCTCGAGTGTGGTCATACCAACCGAGTGTACGGACGGAAACTCAACGGCGCTGGTACCCCTGGGCGGTCGACTCTTGCAAGTTTGCGGAGATTTTTTTAGGTTTTTTCTTCCCCTCTGACCTGCGGTTTAAAAAAGTGATCACCATTCATTTTGTTGCGAGAAGTTGACGCGGTGTTGTGTTTATACAACACTTTAGGGTGTGTCCCCAAAGATTAAACCCAAAGAACCGATATTCAACAGAATCTCAGTGCTCCGGGCAGAACACGGACTCAGCCGAGCAGAACTAGCCAAGAAGGTTGAGGTCAATCCTCAAACGATTGGCGCATTGGAGCGAGGTGACCACTACCCCAGCTTGGATCTGGCATTTCGCATCTGCGCGGTGTTCGACCTTCCCGTTGAGGCAGTGTTCTCTCGCGAGGAATTCAAGCCCATGTCCTCTGCCCTATACCGAAAGGAAAGCAACTGATGCCGCCTATTCAGACTGATATCGAAATACCGACTTTCCTCGAAAAGCTGGAGGCCCGGCGCGAGGCTAAGTACGTTAAGCGCGTCGAGCAGATGTCGACCTGGCTGCCCAGGTGGCGCAACCAATCAGCGCGACGGAAGCTCGTCATCGCGCTTGAAGTGTGCCTGGTACTGATGCTGATTAGTGGCATCGCGCTTCTCGGCGCTCTGACCGACGTTTTCCCGTCCTGGCCTTCTCTGCTCTGGCCCGCGACTTCCCTCGTCATGATCTTCGTCTGGACCGGCCTCAACATCACCGTCGACATGGTCGACAGTGCGCCCATCGCACTGCTGGACGAGTACCAGCAGGAGCAAATTTTGAACCTGCGAGGACTCACTTACCGCTGCTTCACCTACTTCGGCCTGGTGTCCTTCCTCGCTCTAGTTCTGGTGGGCACCTATGTTCTAAACGCACAACCTGACTGGGGACACTACATTCCGTACAGCTTCGGAATCTTCGGCATCGTCATCTTCCTCTTCATTTCCACGCTGCCGACCGTCGTCTACGCCTGGAATCTGCGAGACGAATAGCCCACGTAGCTCACAGCAGCTCCCTCTTGGAGCCCCACAACTCACGACTACAACAAAACTCACAAAGGATCACCATGAACAGCCTCATTATTGATGGGCTTGAGAAGTCCTACGGAGAACTGCAGGTTCTCCGTGGCATGAGCTTCCAAGTTCACCCTGGAGAAATCTACGGCTTCGTCGGCTCTAACGGTGCCGGCAAGACCACCACCATGCGCATTGCCCTCGGCGTACTGGCCACCGACAAAGGCGAAGTACGCATCGGCGATACCCCGATGAATGACTCGCTGCGCCGCACGATTGGCTACATGCCAGAAGAACGCGGTCTCTACCCCAAGGCCGAGGTTCGCAAGCAGCTGATTTACTTTGCTCGCCTACACGGTGTGCCCACCAAGCGCGCGGAGTCCAACGCCGACAACTTGTTGGATCGCCTCGGTCTCACCGAGCGCGCTAACGACAAGGTCGATACGCTCTCGCTCGGCAATCAGCAGCGCGTGCAGCTGGCCGCCTCCCTCATCCACGACCCAGAAATCCTCGTCCTCGACGAGCCCTTCTCTGGTCTCGACCCAGTTGCGGTCAAGGTAATGAGCTCCGTACTCAAGGAGTACGCCGACCGCAGCACCCCGATTGTGTTCTCTTCCCACCAGCTCGACCTTGTCGAGCGCATGTGTGACCGCGTCGGCATCATCCGCGACGGCCGCATGCTCGTGGAAGGCACTGTTGATGAGCTGCGAGCACGGGGCCCACGGGCTTTCGTCGTCAAGCTCGATGGTGCGCCCCAGGATTGGGCGACCTCCGTCGAGGGCGTGACAAGCGTGGAGCGTGATACCCATGGTGCCACCGTCGTTCACCTCGATTCCAACGCCCCCGCCGACACCGACCAGAAGCTGCTACACAGCGCGATGGCAGCGGGCACAGTCCGTTCATTTGGACCTCTGCAAATTCCACTTACCGAGCTCTACCAGGAGGCCGTACAGCAATGAGCACCAACACCTACAACGCCTCAACAGCCATCAAGACTGTTTTCGCCCGCGAGCTCCGTGAGCACCTGCTGAAGAAAAGCTCGCTAATTACGCTCATCATCATGGCGGTGGCGGCCGTCGGCGGTATCTTCGTAGCCGACTACATGACCTCCAAATCCGACAATGAAACCGTCAAGATTGCGGTCGTCGGTGAAGCTCCATTCGCAGACTCCCTCGCCGACGCCACCGCCGAAATAAAGAATGCTGACGGCGCGGATGCCGCAGCCGGCGCATTCGCCACAGCATCGCTCTCACCGTTGGATATCACGTCCGCAGCAGACGACAAGGCCGCCCGCGCCGCTGTTACCGACGGCGATGCCGACGCCGCTCTCGTACCCGACACGGCAGCAGGCAAGGAAGGTTCGTGGAAGCTGCTTGCCGACGATGCCCCATCCTGGCTGGCTCCAATGCTGCAGGAGTCGCTGCAGAAACAAAACGAAGCCATGCTGCTCAGCGAGAACGGAATCAACCCCAGCGAGTTTTTCTCCAAGACTCAAAGAGCAGCCGTGTCGGTGGAGTCCCTGGATGAAGCCAAAGACGAGAAGATGCCCGCGATGGTCATCACACTGATTGGTGTGATGGTCATGATGACCGCCATCCTCGTCTTCGGCGGCGCAGTTGCCACCAGCGTCATTGAGGAGAAGTCCTCCCGCGTCATCGAGATCATTCTCTCGACCGTTCGCCCATCGCACCTGTTGGCCGGCAAGATCCTCGGCGCCGGTCTGGCTGGCATCATCATGATGAGCGTGCTGACCGCCAGCGCCGCAGTTGCCCTCACGATTACCGGATTGGCGGAGAGCTTCGATGTCCCGTGGTCCGCAGTCTGGCTACTGGTGCCGTGCTTCATCCTCGGTTACTTCTTCTTCGCCGCACTGTACGCGGCCTCCGCATCCTTGGTCAGCCGTATGGAAGATTTCCAGGGCGCACAGATGCCGGTACTGGTGTTCTCGCTGATCACGATGTATGTTCCGCTGTTTGGCTGGAGCAAGCTGGACTCGACCGTCATGCAGATTGCCTCGTGGATTCCGCCAGTTTCCATCACTACCGCCCCGTTGCAGTACGCCGTTGGCAACTTCTCCGCACTCCAGTTGGCGGCTTCGCTGCTGATCATGGTTGTGGGAGTAGCCGCAGTCATCGCCCTCGCCGCCTGGATCTACCCGCGCAATGTCCTGCGCACCGGTGCCGCGGTCAGCTGGAAGAAGGCCCTGACGGCCAAGAGCTAGCCCCCCCCCAGCCCGGCCCAAAAGGAGCGTGGCCCCTTCAGCCACAGTCACCTAAAACCGAATAGTCGTCAATCGCGTAGTTTGCTCAGCGCACCTTATAGGCCTTTGCGCAGCGCACCTTATAGACCATGGTCCGCCGCAAACTGCGCGATTTTTCCTGTCTCGCCATAGGAGGTCTGCGCCCCCACGCCTGTCGCCGCATGAGCCGAGACCACCGCCGCAAGACGAGCTGCCGTCACCACATCATCGCCCGCGGCCAACGCGGTGAGGACCGTACCCATGTACGCATCACCACAGCCGGTGGTGTCCACGACCTCGATGGGCAGCGCCGGAATACGCGTGACTGCCACCTCGCTTTCCGACGTCTTCAGGACCGCAGACCCCTCCCCGCCAAGTGTGACAATGGCGGTGGAAATCCCGTGTTCGTCGGCAAGCGCGCGCCCAACCGCATCCCACTGACCGTGCTCGCAACCGGCGACCGCGCGCTCGGAGCCGATAATGGCTGCGAGTTCGTGCTCGTTAACAATGAGGACATCGACCAACGCGAGCAGGTCCTCGCTGACCGCACGGATTGGAGACAGGTTGAAAACCACCGACACACCCGCATCGTGGGCAACCTGTGCGGCGGCCAGGACTGCCTCATCACAAATCTCCAGACACAGACCAAGGCAACCCGCCCGCTGAATCTTGTCCGTATGACTGCGCACCATCTCGGCATCGACTTCACCATTGGCGCCAGCGGAGATAACAATGAAATTCTCCGCTGCATCATCAACGACGATCATGGCCGTACCAGTGGCAGAGTCGACGGTCTCAACTGCAGAGATGTCCACGTGAGCGTCGGTAAGCGCGTCGCGCAGCAACTGTGCGTTGGGATCCGAACCCACCGCGCCGACCAACTCCACCGTCGCTCCCAGCCTTCCAGCCGTCGCCGCCTGATTCGCCGACTTACCTCCCGGCAGAATGCGCAAAGGACTGCCCTCGATAGTCTCACCACCATGCGGAAGGCGCTTCACAGTTACAGTCAAGTCTGCGTTGATGGAACCGACGACGCATACGTTTGGCCTCTGTTCGGCCAGCTCGGTGAGGCGCTCAGTAATCGGCATTGGTTCGACTCCTCGGTAGTGCGGACACGTTTTTTCCGACAATAGCGCTACCCCTTTCCGCCCACCATCAACTAAGCCGGTTTACCCCTTGTTTATTACCGTGGAGGTATGGCTAGAATCAGCGCCCAACAAGTAATAGATACCGTCCTCGACCACGGAAGTTTCACATCCTGGGACGGCGCTCCCGAGCACGGCGACATCGACGAGGCTTACCGCGGCACACTGTCCCGAGCCTCTGCTAAAACAGGTCTCGATGAGGCCGTCATTACCGGCGAGGGCACCGTCGGCGGCAAGCGCGTCGCGGTCATCTGTTCTGAGTTCGGCTTCCTCGGCGGTTCTATCGGCGCCGCTACCGCTCGTCGGATTATTCGCAGCATCGAACGCGCGACCGCGGAGCAGCTGCCGCTGTTGCTCTCCCCGACCTCGGGCGGCACTCGCATGCAGGAAGGTACCGCGGCGTTCGCGCTCATGATCTCTATCACCACCGCAGTGGCGCGCCACAAGGATTCTCACCTGCCATTCCTGGTGTACCTGCGCAATCCCACCACCGGCGGCGTCATGGCGTCGTGGGGGTCGGCCGGTCACTTCACCTTCGCAGAGCCCGGCGCGCTTCTCGGCTTCCTCGGCCCGCGCGTCGTCGAGCTCGCTACCGGCGAACCCATGCCCGAAGGCGTTCAAACGTCCGAGAACCTGTTCAAGCAGGGCATTATCGACGGCATCATTCCGCTCGAGGGTCTGCGCGGTGCTGTCCGCCGCACCATCGACGTGCTTGCCGACGGAGACCCCAGCGAGCCCACCCCACCGCCAGCAGCAACCATTGATGGTCGCGACACCTGGCAGGCCATCCTTCGCACCCGCGATACTTCTCGTCCAGGTGGCGGCGATATTATCGATGCCCTTGTCGACTGCTCCGTGCCAATCTCCGGCACTGGCGATGGCCACAAATCGCTGTCGGTCCGGGCTCGCCTGGCGCGGATTGGTGAGCGGCCGGTGATTCTGGTCGCGCAGGATCGCCATAACCAACCGCCCCTGGGCACGCATCCAATGGGTCCGGGTTCGCTGCGTTTTGCCCGCCGTGCGATGCGCATCGCGGAGAGCCTGAACATTCCGCTGGTCACGGTCATTGATACCCCCGGCGCTGAGTTGACCAAGGACGCCGAGGAAAATGCCATGGCCGGCGAGATTGCCCGCACCTTGACCACACTGGTGAACTTGAAGGTTCCGACCGTGTCACTCATTCTCGGCCAGGGCTGCGGTGGTGGTGCGCTGGCCATGCTGCCCTCTGACCGCGTGCTGGCAATGCACGATGCCTGGATGTCCCCGTTGCCGCCGGAGGGCGCTTCGGCGATTATTTACCGAGACACCGAGCATGCCCCAGAAATGATGGAGGAGCAGGGCGTTGGCGCCGAGGCCATGCTGAAGACCGGGGTCATCGACGAGATTGTGGACGAACCTGAGGATCCGTCAGACCTGCCCCGCCGTGCCCTGAGCGCTATCGAGCACGCCCTCTGGGAACTGGAGAAAAATCCAGCGCGCGTTGGCCGAGAGCAGCGTTTCGACCACTACCGTCGCTTCGCACTGGGCGAATAAAGGGGCAGGAAGCACGAAGCGAAGTTCAGCCGACCAACGGAGCCAGCGAAGACCTTTTACTTAACGTCCAACAGGTCAATGACGAAGACCAGGGTCTTACCGGACAGGAAGTGTCCTGCACCAGCCGGGCCGTAAGCCTTCTCCGGCGGGCAAATCAGCTCGCGGCGACCGCCGACCTTCATGCCCGGAATGCCTTCCTGCCAACCGGCAATCAGGCCGTTCAGCGGGAACTCGATGGACTGGCCACGGTTCCAGGAAGAGTCGAACTCTTCACCGGTTTCGTAGTCAACACCCACGTAGTGGACCTCGACACGAGCACCCGGGGTAGCCTCCTTGCCGTCACCGACAGTGAGGTCGTTGATGACGAGCTCCGTCGGAGCCGGACCGGACTTAGCAGTGAGTTCTGGCTTGGACAAGACAATCTCCTATCACAGTTGGCTTTTATCAAAGTTGGCAATTATCCCAACTCAAATGGACCCAACTTAAATGGGGTTTCTTAAAATTCTAGGAAAAATAAAAGGCGCGTACCAACCTTTCGAAGGCTAGTACGCGCCTTTTCGCGTTTTTCAACGCTGGACTTTTCTATGCTGAGTTACCTGCGAGGAACCCCTACGCTGTCATCGCTAGAAACCTTAGCGCTGGTCGCGCGGAACGAAGTCACGCTCGGTCTCGCCGGTGTAAATCTGGCGAGGACGGTTGATCTTCGATGCCGGGTCAGTGACCTGCTCGTTGAACTGAGCGATCCAACCCGGGAGGCGGCCGATGGCGAACAGGACGGTGAAGAAGTCCGTCGGGAAGCCCATGGCGCGGTAAATCAGACCGGTGTAGAAGTCAACGTTCGGGTAGAGCTTGCGGGAGACGAAGTAGTCATCAGCCAGTGCAATCTCTTCCAGCTTCATGGCCAGATCCAGCAGCTCGTCACCGCCGAGGTGCTCGAGCACCTCGTGAGCGGTCTTCTTAGCGATAGCTGCACGCGGGTCGTAGGACTTGTAGACGCGGTGACCGAAGCCCATCAGGCGGACGCCCGGCTCCTTGTTCTTCACGCGGTTCATGAACTCGGTAGCGTCGCCACCGTGGTTCTGCTGGATGTCCTCGAGCATCTCCAGAACAGCCTGGTTAGCGCCACCGTGCAGCGGGCCAGACAGAGCGTTGATACCAGCAGCGATGGAGACGAACATGGAAGCGCCGGAGGAAGCGACCATGCGGACGGTGGAGGTGGAGCAGTTCTGCTCGTGGTCAGCGTGCAGGATGAGCAGCTTGTCCAGAGCATCAACCACTACCGGGTCAACCTCGTAGTCAGCGGTCGGGTAACCGAACATCATGCGCAAGAAGTTCTCGCGAGCGTTCAGGCTGTTGTCCGGGTACATGTACGGCTCACCCTTGGATGCACGGTAAGCGTATGCAGCCAGCATCGGGACCTTAGCCATCAGGCGAACCGCAGCCAGGTTGCGCTGCTCTTCGTTCAGCGGATCCAGCTCGTCCTGGTAGTAGGAAGCCAGAATGTTGACCGAGGAAGCCAGGGTCTGCATCGGGTGTGCGCCACGCGGGAAGATGCTGAATGCGCGACGGAAGTCCTCGTCCAGCAGGGTGTGGTGACGAATGTCGTGGTTGAACTGCGCAAGCTCTTCCTCAGACGGAAGGTGGCCGTGAATCAGCAGGTAGGAAACCTCGTTGAAGGTAGCCTTCTCAGCCAGCTGCTCAATCGGGTAACCGCGGTAGCGCAGGATGCCGTTACCGCCGTCGATGTAAGTGATCTTGGACTCGGTAGAACCGGTTGCGGTGTAGCCCGGGTCAAAGGTGGTCAGTCCAGTTTCCTGGAGCATCTTGCCCAGTGCAATACCGTCGTTACCCTCGGTTGCCTTGACGATGTCCATCTCGAACTCGCCGCCCGGGTAGTGGAGTACAGCCTTGCCGTCTTTAGTAGCCACAACTTCCCTTTCACAGAAAAATTCTTCTTAACGACTCCAGAGTGCGGGGGAAGCAGGCACAGCGGAAAACAGCATGCTGCCTCCCAACTCCACGCCACCCCTTCGAGGTCGCATTGTTTCCAATGATTCAATTATGCGCGACATTTGCGTTCCATTGCATCTTGCCCTGTGAAAAAAGTTTGCTTAGTTCACATCGACCGTGCCGTAACCATAAAGAACCGACACCTGCAGTGGATTAGAACACACAATATCAAAGAGTGTGAGCAGTGCAACACCCTCTACCCCATTCGGGCAGCCTGGGCTTACCCAATCTTGACCCCTCTTCACCCCGAAATGCAAATGGAAAAACGGGTTTATTACGTTGTCACTGCTCATTTACTAATCAGGAGGTCAGGAGCCCATTCAACAGCCGATGTCTTGAAAAGTTCAAAAACCATCGAGCCAACGCCCGAAAACACATCAACTAAATCCACAGTAATTCACCTCTCTCCACCCGCCCGAGGCCCCACATCGCTAAGTTTTCAGCGCCAACAAAACTGGAAAAAATTCTTCGCAAACTTTGCAAATACGCCAATCCACCCTGTTTTGTTATGCAAAGTACGCAACCGGGGGCAATTGAACCCCACCCTTTTGCTATAAGTACCCCCGATTACCGCTAGAGTTTGAAGACAACGGCTGTATATCAAGCTTCACTTTGAATGCACTTTGAAAGGTTGCGCCTCATATGAGCGATCAATTCCCAGTCCTCCCTGAAGAGTTCCAGCCCGGCGACGGCCGCTTTGGCTGCGGCCCGTCGAAGGTTCGCCCGGCACAGATTCAGGCAATCGTTGACGGCGGTACCTCTATCATGGGTACCTCCCACCGTCAGCCGGCAGTGAAGAACGTTGTTGGTGAGGTTCGCGAGGGTCTGGCTGAGCTCTTCCAGCTTCCGGAAGGCTACGAGATAGTCCTGTCCCTCGGCGGCGCAACCGCTTTCTGGGATGCTGCCACCTTTGGGCTCATCGAGAAGAAGTCGGCTCACCTGACTTACGGTGAGTTCTCCTCCAAGTTTGCCAAGGCCTCCAAGATGGCTCCGTGGCTCGACGCTCCGCAGATCATCGAAGCAGAGCCGGGTTCCGCACCTGAGGTTGTCGCTGGTGAAGAGGGCGTTGACCTCATTGGTTGGGCTCACAACGAGACCTCCACCGGCACCATGGTTCCGGTCACCCGCCCGGCAGGTTCCGAGGGCCAGCTCGTCGCCATCGATGCCACCTCCGGCGCCGGCGGCCTCCCCGTCGACATGTCCCAGGCTGACGTCTACTACTTCTCCCCGCAGAAGTGCTTCGCTTCCGACGGCGGCATCTGGTTGGCTGCGATGTCCCCGGCCGCCATCGAGCGTATTGAGAAGATCAATTCTTCCGACCGCTTCATCCCGGCCTTCCTGAACCTACAGACTGCCGTTGACAACTCCCGCAAGAACCAGACCTACAACACCCCGGCCGTCAGCACCTTGCTGATGCTGGCTGATCAGGTCAAGTGGATGAACGCCAACGGCGGCCTCGACGGCATGGTCGCTCGCACCACCGAGTCCTCCTCCCACCTCTACAACTGGGCTGAGAACCGCGCGGAGGCAACTCCGTTCGTCACCGATGCTGCGAAGCGCTCGCTGGTCGTCGGCACCATCGATTTCGAGGACAACATCGACGCCGCACAGATTGCCAAGGTTTTGCGCGCCAACGGCATCCTCGACATCGAGCCGTACCGCAAGCTGGGCCGCAACCAGCTGCGCATCGGTATGTTCCCGGCCATCGACCCGGAGGACATCCGTCGTCTGACTGGCGCTATCGACTGGGTTCTGGACAACGGCTACGCTGCCAAGTAATAGCAGGGCAGCTAGCAGCAAGGCAGCTGCCAAGTAGCAGTATGGCCGCTGCAACGCAAGGCCAAATTGGTCGCAGAGCAGTCGCCGTTTACCGGCCTCATCCGCTTAACTCCCGCGCCACGCGCAAGGGCATTGCCCCATTTGTCCGTGACGCGGGAGTTTTGTCGTTTACCATGATTAGTGAGCATTACTTATAACGTCGACCAACAAGGAGGTTCTCGCATGAGGGAGCTGAAGCCCGTTCTGGACGGCGATGTGACCGATTCACTGATTCTCGTTCCCGCTGATATCACCGAGCAGGAACGGCAGGAGGGACTTCGCTTCACGCTGCCTCTCGACGAGAACCTGCGCACTTTCCTGGTCGAGCACTTCGAGCTCGCCGATGCCGCTGGTTCCCCTGCTGCAGCTGATTCCGCATCGCTTGCCGACGGATCCAGCGCCACCACCGCCACTGCCAGCGGTAGCTTTGGGGAGAGTGCTACCGCAGAGAGCGGCTCCTCCGACGGAAATTCCACTAGTGACAGCACAGCGGAAGCCACCACCGCAGGCGGCGACTCGGCCGAAGGCAGCGAGGCGGCCGGCAACTCCACTGCGGCAGGCGGGGCACCGAAGAAGACTCCAACTGCGCCGAAGCCAGTTCTGGAAGAGCCCCGGGTCGTTTTGTCGCCGCGCGAGATTCAGGATCGCATTCGCGGTGGCCAAACGGTCGAGGAGCTCATTGAATACAGTGGCATGCAGCCGCGCAAGATTGAGTCCTTCGCCTACCCGGTGCTTGCAGAGCGCGCACGTATTGCGGAGCTCGGCAAGCAGTCGAAGCCGCGTCGCATTGATGGGCCGGCCAAGTTGTCCCTGTGGGAGATTCTCGCCACCGCTTTTGCCGCCCGTGGCCAGGAACTCGCCGATGCCTCGTGGGATGCCTACCGCGACCCAAGTGGGCAGTGGATTGTGACGGTTACTTGGAATGTCGGCCACACCACCAACGTGGCCGAGTGGAGTTACCAGGCGGAGGGACTTTCCGCGCTCACCATTGCTCGCAATGAGCTGGCAGCAGAGCTGATCGACCCCGACTTTGCCCGCCGCAACCGAGACTTGGCTCCGCAGGCCAATCGAGCTGCTGATACCGCGGATACCTCTGAGATGCCAGCCGCATGGCAGTCTTCGGCGGAGCCGCAGCGAGGCCACGGGGAGCAGGACGTTCCGTCGCAAAGCGATGACGCCGACGACGATATTGACGAGACGGAGTTCTTGCAGCACCCGGACGCGGAGCAGCCGAAGCGCAAGAAGAAGACTGTCATGCCGTCGTGGGAGGATGTGCTTCTCGGCGTACGTCCGAACGGCCCGAAGAAGTAGGAGTTTCCCTCGACAATGAGCTCCATGACCAGTGGCAACGCTTCTGATTTCGAATTCTCCGCGATTCGCCGCGGTGTAGTCACAATTTGGTTTATCAGCACCAATGACCCTGCTGCGGCCCTGGAGACAGGTGTTCAGCACGACCGCGGTTTCGGGCGTCGTTTCCTAGCTCTCTATGACTCAACGCTGCCGGTAACACCGATTGGTGATTTCCCGCTCAACCGCTCGGCGGAAACCGGTGACGGTGAATACTACATCGGTGGCTTTGAGGGCGTTGCCGTACTGCAGACGGTTCTCGATGATGTCTCGCAGCTGTCCAAGCTGTCGCCTCGTCTGCGGCAGGAGATTGCCGCCACGGACGTCTTCGCGAGTGTGTCGAATAAATCCACGGGCTTCGGTGCCTTTGCGCATTGGCACGATGGTGAGCTCAAGCGCGCTTTCTCCGCTACTCGCTACCGCACACTGGAAGACATCGGTCTTCCCTGCCCCGCAGAGGGCAGTTTCTGGGCGGGCAAGCACCGCCCGCTGCCCGACGCTTTCGAAGATACGGGTTCACGTCCACGCGAGGGGGTCGGTTTGCCGTTCGTTCCGGCAGAGCTTGCCGACGCCGTCATCACCGACTGGCTCGGATTCGACCCGCATTCGCCCGCTACAGACATCCCTGTTAGTGGTTTTGCGGTGGATGGCCGTCGTGCGGCTCCCGGAGCTTCGTATTCGACGTCTCGTAGTCCACGCGGGCTAATGGGTGAGCCGGGTTCGTCCGAGTCTGGCGCAGAGCTTGACCGCGCCTACGACGACTACGAAGTTCACAACGCAGAGCCGAACCGAGACTTTCTGGAGGAGCTCAGTCGCTTTGGGGCTAAGGCCAAGAACTTCGCTGGCCGCACCTGGCGGCGGGCGCGAGGCAAGTTCGGGAAATAGTTTCTACCGCCCTGCGCGCTGCGACTGAACGCGCAGTCGCTCGTAGAACGCGATCGCCGCGGAGGTAGCCACATTCAGGCTGTCAGTTCCCGGTGACATGGGAATGCGAGCACGCACATCGGTGGCTGCCATCGCGTGCTCGGTAAGCCCCTGCCCCTCAGCGCCAACGAGAATCGCGACCTTGTCCGTGTCCATGGCATCCCACAGGTCCACCGTGCCCGCAGGGGTCATCGACACCACGCGGAAGCCCTGCTCTTTGAGCTGGTCCAAGCTTCGCTGCCAGGTGGTCGTAGTACCGGGCAGAGTCGCAAATGGGACTGTCAGCACATGCCCCATGGAAACGCGCACGCTGCGGCGATACAGCGGATCGGCGCAGGCCGCGCCGAAGACGACCCCATCCACGCCCATGCCCGCCGCGTTACGGAACAGGGCTCCGATGTTCTCGTGGCCGCCGACGCCCTCCATCACGGCCAAGGTGGTGGCTCCGCTCAGAACTTGGTCCACCGATAGCTCCGGCGCGCGGTCAGCGGTGGCCAGAAGGCCGCGGTGAAGATCAAATCCGGCCGCTGCGGCCAGAACCTCGCGGTCGAGTTCAAACCAGGGCACCGTTTCCGCAATAGCGGCCTCGCTCGCGGTCAGTCCGTCGGCAAGCGATGCGAGCTTCTGGCGAGTACCAAAGACTGCGCGGAGCGGAAAGCGTGAGCGCACTAACCGCGGCACAATGAGCGTGCCTTCGGCGATGACCAGCCCCTTCCCACCGGGCAAATCGGGGCGGGAATCGGACTTGTTGAGGTTGCGGATGTCATCGAGACGGCTGTCGGCGGGATCGTCGACGACGATGGGCGCAAAGCGTTCGAGGGATGTGGTGGTACTCATGGAAACTCTTTAGCCGCCCAGCAGAGCGGTGAACGGATCGGCGGCGAAGTAGATGATGAACAGGCCGGAGACAATCCACATCAGCGGATGCACGGACTTGGCACGACCCGAGAAGATAGCCATCGCAGCAAAGGTGATGAAACCGATGCCGATACCATTTGCAATCGAGTAGGTAAACGGCATGGTGACAATAGTCAAAAATGCCGGCAGTGCGATGTCGAAACGGGTGAAATCAATCTCGGTAATCTGCCCGATCATCATGGCACCGACGATGACCAGCACTGGCGCGGCAGCCTCGATGGGCACGATTTCATAGAGCGGGGTGAAAAACATCGCCGCCAGAAAGAGGATGCCGGTGACAATGTTGGCAAGGCCAGTCCGTGCACCATCGGCGATGCCCGCTGCGGAGTCCACAAAGACGGTGTTCGACGAGGAGCTGACTGCACCACCGACAATGGCACCGGTGCCTTCGACAACCAGTGCGCGCTTCATGTCCGGCAGCACACCGTCTTCATCGACAAGTGCGGCCTGCTTGCCCAGACCAGTCATCGTGCCCATGGCATCGAAGAAGTTCGCCAGGACCAAGGTAAACAGCAGCATGGTGGCGCTGAGGGCACCGACGCGGGCAAAGGAACCGAAAAGATCCACAGCTCCAACGAGGGACAAGTCCGGCATGCCGCCTACGCGGTCCGGCAGAGTCGGTACCGCAAGATTCCAACCGGTCGGCACTGGCTTGCCATCAGCGAAGGAGGGGCCCGCATCCGTCAAGGCCTCGACTGCGAGCGCAATGATGGTATTCAGCACGATGCCGATGAACAGGCCACCTGGAATATTGCGGACAACCATGATGCCGCAGATAATCAGCCCGAGGACGAACACGGCGGTCGGCCACGAGGCAATCTGACCATTGATGCCGAGCTGCACCGGAACAGTCGTGTCAGCGGCATCGGGAATACGGCGAACCAGGCCACCGTCGACCAGACCAATCATGGCAATGAATAGGCCGATACCCACACTCATCGCGGCCTTCATATCGGACGGAATCGCGTGGAAGACAGCTGTGCGGAATCCGGTCAGCGCCAGCAGCACGATAATCACGCCGTCCAGCACGACCAGGCCCATCGCTTCTTCCCAGGCCAGCCCCTCGTTAGCAACGAATGTCACGGCAACCAGGGTGTTGATGCCCAGGCCCGTCGCAATGCCGAAGGGGTACTTGGCAAAGAGACCAAAAGTAATGGTCATGACACCCGCGGCGAGCGCGGTGACAGCGGCGACCTGTGGTATCCCCAGGCTATTGCCGTTGACATCCTCGATATTGCCGAGGATCAGCGGGTTGAGCAGAATGATGTAGGCCATCGCGAAGAAGGTCACTACGCCACCGCGAATCTCGGTCACGGTCGTCGAACCGCGCTCCGTGATGTGAAAATAGCGGTCCACTGCCGAAAGATGGCTCCCCTTCCGTGCAGGCTTGGAGTCCTTCGCCTCATCTGAGGATGTTGCAGAGGTGGACGTACCTTTGTCCATTTTTTATGCCTCTCTAGAGTCTCTTTACTATCCGTGTCAGAGCGGAATTTTTGTGCCGAAAGCCGTAACGGTGCAGTCTCTGGGGCCACGGTGACGTCGAAACTGCACCTTCTTCGTCATCGCGTTTGCCTAGGTGGAAAGCTACAGGTGGGAATCCTGGTAGGGTTCCGCCACCGGTGCGCCCTGCCCCGTTACTTCCGGGATAGCTGAGTGAGCACCGCAGCCGTGGTCAAAGCTTACGGCCGTGGCATCGAATGTCCATTCGTTGACGCACACACCCCAGTTCTTACCGAGCGGCCCGGTCAACGGAACCATAAAGGCGCAAGTTCGGCAGCGGTGCAATGCTTCCCGAGCAAAGTCACTCTCGGGGCCGGTATCGCCCTCTTCCCAACGCTGCTCGGTATCTTCCACACCACGCGCCGACAAGGTGCGGGTCTGCAAGTCATCGCCGTCGAGTCGCTCATCTCCCACTGCAGCCGGCAACAGATCGCGCGGACCGAGGTCACCGGGGCGCAGCCGCTCCTCGTAGGGCACCCATTCAGGCGCCTGCAGCGCGGTTTCGCCAGGAACAAGAGCTACTTCACTGACCGTCGCCTGTTGAGTACCCGGCGCGCACGCGACCACCACATGCCACTCCCAGCCCCTGTATCCGGGCAGGTCAGCCGCAAAACGATGCACCGCAACGCCCTCGCCTACGACACTTACACCGGTGTGCGCGCCGGCAGGCCCCTCCCCGAGCTCTTCAATCGCGGTACGGGCAGTGTCGACCGCCTGGTGATTCATCACCTTCCCCCGTCGGCGGCTGTTTCGGGAACGTCGTCGATTTTCAGTCACGTTTCCTATCCTAGAGTGAAGCTATGGACAGATTCCCGTCGGGCGACGCAAAACTCGCCCGCCCCTTCCACTCATCACGCTTTACGACGGCCCGAGCTGCCATCCTCTCCGTGACAACTGCCGCCCTATTGGCCGGCTGTGCGGCTGAAACTGGTTCAGGTGGCGATCCCTCAGGCGAGGCCCCTTCTAGTGGCGCTAGTGCGGACTCGAACTCCGGCACCGCCCCAAGGTCGACTTCGGCATCGGTTAATCCCTCCGAGCTGGTCGGTGCCGATAAGGTGCCGGGGCTCGGTGACGTTCCGACACTGAAACTGGCCATCGAGCAGTCCTATCCTGTCTTGGCTCCACCACTTCCCACGGAGAAGAATGTCGCTGCGCCTTTTGTCCAGGGCCTTGAGTTCGAACCCGATGGCTCTTTGTTGATGGGCACCGGCCTCTACGGCGAGTCCCAGATTTACCGATTACCGCAGTGGCTCGACAACTCTGCAGCCGAGCCGACCAACGTGGAAGATTTACAGCCTGAACTCTTCGGCGAGGGGATTACCCGTCATGGAGATACCGTGTGGCAGCTGACGTGGAAGGAAGGACGCGCCATTGAACGCGACGCGGCTACTCTCAAGCAGCGTCGCGAGGTTCCCTTCGACACCGAGGGCTGGGGCGCGTGCTCCTTCGATGACACCATCGTGACCTCCGACGGCAGTGGCACCCTCACTTTCCGCGCCCCCGATGACCTCTCTTCCCAGCGTCAACTGGCGGTCACTGCAGCAGGTACAGAGACAACGTGGCTCAACGAACTCGAGTGCGTCACTGTCAACGGCGACGCAGCTCTGGACGAAGTGCCGGACGAAGTACCAGCGGACACGAGCGATTCAAACAACCAGAGCAACGCGGACGGACCAAACTCCCCGCAATCGCACCGCGAGATTTGGGCCAACGTCTGGCAGAGTCCATTCATCTACCGCATCAACCCGGAAGACGGAAAGGTCACAGGCATCGTCGATGCCACCGAACTCTTCCGCGACTTGTACGCGCAGCTCTCCCCGGCAGAGCAAAACAGTATTGATGTGCTCAACGGCATTGCTCTAATGCCGGATTCTTCCTCTACCCCCCCCAATGGCCCCCGCCAGTTCCTGCTCACAGGGAAGAAATGGCCCACGGCCTACCGTGTTACCGTGAGTGAATAGCAGTATCTGGCCCGAAAACGGCTAGTGTGACTGAACGTAGCTTCAATTCCGTTACGAATGTCGGGAAGTGAGAGTTGATGGGATCGAGTAGGCGCCGCTGGCAACAGAATAGTAAGGCGTTCATGGTTGTCGGCGCTATTGTCGTGGTGGGTCTTGTCGTCACCGGCATTGTCCTTGCTGTCAATAAGTGGACCAACCAGGCAATCGACGACCCGCACGCGCTGTCCATCGAGGTCATTCAGGACGGCGAAACCACAGAGGTTCTTCCCTACCGCGTCTGCGACCTCTTTGAGAAGAATGCCTGCACCACGACTGAGGCCAACGCCGCCAAGATTTCTCTGGGCGAGCAGGAGACAGCTGAGGTTAACGTCGGCTCCACTGTTGGCTCTAACTCTTGGACTCTGCAGCGTTTCTTCTCCGACGATGCGGTCAACTCCACCTCTCGCAAGGATCCGGGCGAAGCCACGACCGAGACCATCGCCGGCTCCGCAGCTGTTGCCGGAAAACGCACCCCACTCGGGGTCGTGGAGGTTTCCACCGCGCTCATCGGAAAGAACTCCGAGGGCGAAGAGACCACCTACGGTATTACTTGGTCGATCGTCAACGAACCGTCGTAAAGCACAGCAAAACGCCCGCTCACTGAGGTTATCCACCTTCGTGAGCGGGCGTTTTTCACATCTTCTACCGACTTACGAGTCCAGCTCGCGCGCGACCGCACGCAGGACTTCAGCCATCTGGTGGCCGTCCTTACGCTCCGGGTAACGCCCGGCGCGCAGGTCACGCTGCACCGTCGACTCCAGCATGGAAATCATGTCCGAAATCATGCCGTTGAGATCGCTGGGGCTGTGCTTCTTTGCTTGACGACGGGCTCCTGCGCCCCCACCTGCCCCGCCACGGCGGTGACGGGCACCGCGCGGTCCCTCGTCGAGCACCTTGATCCGGAGAGCCTGCGGGCCTGGGCGGCCGTCAGCGTAGTCGTACTCCAGGCGCTGACCAGTTACGAGTTCTTCCACACCTTTCGGCAGCACGTTCTTGCCGATGTAGACATCTTCACCGTCCGGATTCGAAACGAAGCCAAAACCGCGATCCTTGTCGTACCACCTGACCTTACCGATGGGCACTTTCCACCTAACCTTCCCGTGCCCTGTGACTGGGGGCACTCAACCTCGTTCCCCCTTGTGCAGCGGTGACTGCCCTTCGGGGTCTTCGGATCGGAGATGCAATTCTTCCGCATTTGCCACCGTCCTCGCACGCACAAACGGCCAGAGTTAGAGGCTCGCTCGCGGCGAGCCTGGCCAGACAGGATCGCGAGGATATGCCGGGCCGGGCGCTGTCTTAATGGTGTTCCTTTAATTAAGGTGCGACCAAAACAGGACGCACTCCAACGGGGAACACATTATTTATTACTGCTTACTAGTGCGAAGTGGCGGCAGCGGTAGCGGCGTGCATGTGCACGTCACCTCCGATTACCTAAAGAACTCAATTATACCCATAGATGGAGACATAAAGGGAAGACGGATTTGAGTGAAGCGAGCACGCTCGCGGATTGACACACCGAGACGGCAACTAACTGCCAGCGTTGGTTCTTTATGGCTATCTCTTATGGCCATCCTTCTCAGTGCATGCGGCGCGCCAAAACCGGAAAAATAACAAGACGATAACGTGAGCTTTATCACATTTTGAAGTTTTAACTTACACAACACCAATAACAGTCACATCTCTTACCTGCAGTTTCACCTACTTTTATGCATATTTCCCACCTGCGCTCAAAATTAAGAATCCGGCGATTCGCGTGACTATTTCGTTATCAACCGCTACGGTGTGCAATCGACGCGTTTAACGGACGAAGTCGCATAGATCGCCTTCATCTCACTCCAGTGCGATGACATCGGCCCGTTATCAATAACGTGAAGAACTTTCCATAAGAGTGAGATGGGGTTGCATTAGCCCCACTGGCGCCACAAAGAAAATCGACGAAAAGGAAATTTTCATATGGCTCGCCACGCAGCTAAGACCAACACCTTCGCTTCCACTTCGGCAAAGGTTGCACTGACCGGCGCAATCCTCGGTGCCGGTGCCGCTATCTTCGCACCGACCGCTTCTGCAGCTCCGGACTCCGACTGGGACCGCCTGGCACAGTGTGAGTCCGGCGGCAACTGGCACATCAACACCGGAAACGGCTACTACGGCGGTCTGCAGTTCTCCGCAAGCACCTGGAACGCTTTCGGTGGTAACGAGTTCGCTTCGACCGCTGATCAGGCTTCCCGCGAGCAGCAGATTTACGTTGCTGAGAAGGTCCTGGCTCAGCAGGGTTGGGGCGCATGGCCGGCTTGCTCCGCAAGCCTGGGTCTCTCCTCCGGCCCGACCGATCGTCCGCACCCGAGCCAGGGCTCCGCTCCTGTTCGCGCACAGGCCGCTCCGGCAGCTGCTGCTTCCGACTCCAAGACTGACCTGGTCCAGCAGTTCGCTGACCGCCTGTCCAACGTCGACAGCCTGTCCGACGCTCAGGCACTCATCGCTGAGTTCCGTGCACTGACCGGCGAGGTTGAGCTCCCGCAGGAACTGGTCGCAGCCATTCCGTTCGACCTGTCGAAGCTGCAGGGTCTGATTTAAGACTTTCGAGCTAGCCAGCTCATCACAGTAGCCCCGAGGGTAATCCCCCTCGGGGCTACTTTTTGCCTTCCGCAGATTGGCGGTGCCGACCCAACGCGAGTTAGTGACTGCGTTTATGACAAAAATGGCCCGGTAGGTTCAGGCGGTGAATGCATCACC
>NZ_KV836050.1:0-190255 GCF_001838215.1 Corynebacterium sp. HMSC061H03 | reverse complement strand
CCGAGCGGACACACTTTTTGCTACTTAACCCAAAATTCGGGCGGGGGACTTCTGCTTTTCTTCCTCAAAAAGAGCACCGACAGGAAAGAAGATTTCACCCACCCCGAGACCAAAGTCCATCGGGGCGGGTGAAATCTGTCAAGCCCTCGAAATTTCGAGGTAACTCAGCACTCCAAAAAGCAACTTTTAGACAGCTGCGTCGCGAGCGCCAAGCTCCCGGTCGATACGCAGCAGGCCGGAGCCGTTGTCGCCAGCAATCTCCAGGCGGCCGATGATGCCACGGACGGTGTCCTCTTCCTCAATCTGCTCAACCACGAAGCTGTCCAGCAGCGGGCGGGAGTCGATATCACCCTCGCTATCAGCAAGCTTGCGGAGGTTACGGATAGATGCCGAAACCTTTTCTTCATGCTCGAGAGCGATGCGGAATGCATCGATTGCGGAAGTGACCTTCACCTCCGGCGCGTCGACAGCACCGATCTGCGGGTGGTTGTCGCGAGCATCGAGGTGCGCGATGAACTGGTTCGCATGATTGATTTCCTCATCGGCCTGTGCACGCATCCACTCTGCCATGCCGGAGAGATCCAGCAGATCCAGCTCGATTGCCAGCTGGCGGTAGACATGGGAAGCGGTGAGCTCCATAGTGATCTGGTCGTTGAATGCCTTTTCAAGAGTATCTGTTAGTCGCATGCCTCTACTATAAGCCCAACCCTAACAAATGGCAACGATTATAATACTTCCCTTATAAGCCAGGCCTTGCCTATTTTGCAATCGGCGGCTTAACCTCAGCGGTATGGCTACACTTAATTCGTCAAGCCCATCGACCGATGAAGTTCTGCAGTTTCTTTCTCGACCTGCAGAAACGGCACATGATTCAGCAGCGGTGCCCCTCGGCACCTCCACCGTCACTGCCATCGCCGTCACCAGCGTGGACGGACGCGGCGCCATCGAAGGCACCTCGGGACAGCTCGGCAACGACACCGATGCCACGGTTTTCAACACGCTTCGCGCGCTTACCGACGTCGTTTTCGTTGGTACAGGCACCATTGCGGCCGAGGGTTACGGGCCAGTTGAGATACCGGAGTACCTAGAGACCGTTCGACAGGAGCTAGGTCGCTCCGAGCACGTGGCGATGTCCACACTCTCGCGCTCGTTGGATTTAGATATAAAATCTGATTTTTTCGCGAATGCAGAAGTCAATCCTCCGATAATCTTCACCTCGGCTGAAGATGCTTTTAATGATGAAGAGGCAAAAGCCGCTCACAAGAATAGAGCTAAAAAAATGGAGTCGGCCGGGGTTCGCGTCGTTAAGCTCCCTGACCCCTCGGTAGAAGCGGCGTTAGCGTGGCTGGCCGAACATGGGTATCGGGACATTGTCGTAGAGGGTGGGCCGACAATGTTTCGAGAAGCATTCAAAAACGGGTGCGTCGACGAACTGTTCCTGACGTTGGCGCCGATTTGGGTGGGTAACGGTCCCCTGACTTTCGGCGAGAACGACCCTGATAAGGACTCGAACTCGACGAACCCGCAGGCTTTTGAAGTGCAGGATATCCTACGTTCCGACTCACACATCTTCCTACGCTATTCCCGCAGCTTCACCCAGTAGGGTTGACTATTGTGAGTAAACCAAAAATCGACGTGAGCGCAAGCGCAACGACACCAACGCAAACGTCCAAGGACACGCCAGAAACACCTTCGGTGGCTCCACGACCTCTGTCTCGGAAGGTGTCGCGAGGACTCAGCGCTTTCTTGTGGCCTATCGCCGCTGTGGTGATTTTTCACCGCACCTGGGTTTTGCCAAAAGACGTCTCTGGCACAGATGACTTTACGACGGTCTGGTCGGCCATTAATCGATTCGTATCGCAGGTACCCGTTTATTCGGAAGACTACGTAACAGCCGATCCGCACTATCTGTATTCCCCAGGCGCTACCCTACTTTTAGCCCCGATTGATTTGTTCGGCTCGCTTGAATCGGGCCGGATCTGGTTTGCGGTATTTCAGTCAGCTGCAATCATTGCGGCAATTGTGTTGCTACTCAGGTGGCTTGGTGTTGCGCGCTCTGGCCCCATCATTCCAGCGTCGATAGCACTGCTTTACCTCACGGAACCCGTTACCAACACCCTTGATTTTACGAACGTCAACGGTTCACTGTTCCTTGCATTAGTGCTGTTTTTTATTGCACTGACTGAGCGACGCAATATCCTGGCCGGCCTGATTATCGGTATCGCAATCACTATCAAGCCCGTGTTCTTGCCAATGCTGTTCCTACCGTTTATGCGCAGGCAGTTCTCTACGGTACTGACCAGTATCGTGGTGGTAATTGCGGCCAATGTCATTGCGTGGCCGCTCATGGTCCAACCACGTGACTACCTAGATATCACTATCCCCTACCTGGGAGTTGTCCGTGACTTTGCGAATGCTTCACTGACTGGGCAGCTTGTTTGGCTGGGTGCCCACCCGACACTGATTTTGCTGTGGCAAATCTTTTTCGGCATTTTCGTCTTGGTATCTGTCGTGCTCCTTCTTCGCTGGCTCGAAAGGGATGAGAAATTCTGGATTGCTACAACTTCCGGAGTTCTCTTCACCGGCGCGTTCTTCCTTTCCAGCCTAGGACAGCAGTACTACTCGATGACGCTCTTGCCAATGGTTCTGACCGTGCTTCGCCCATTGGTTTTGGCTCGCGACAATGAAGGAAATATTGGTTCGACTGTCATGTTGAATTGGGGCGCAGGACTCGGAGTCGTACTCTGTTTCTTCTACGCCAATTGGTGGATTGATGAGGATGACCTCTTTTTCCCGTGGTTCACGGTTGCAATCGGCGGTATCGGATGGGCCGTTCTTATTCTCTCCATCACGGCAGCACTCATTCGAATGACGATTGTGGATGCCGTCAATGGGCGTAGCTTTGCATCCGGCTTCAGCTGGCTGAGCGACTGGAAAATCGCAGGCAGGAAGTATAATCAGGAATCTGATCTCAAGTCTCAGGAGGCTATTCATCATGGTTGATTCGCATAGCGAAGACTGGAATCTGAGCGAAGAAGAATGGCGCGAACGCCTCAGTGCCGCGGAGTACCAGGTTTTGCGTCAGGCAGGTACTGAACGCGCCTTCACCGGTGAGTACACCGATACTAAAACTCAAGGTGTCTACCGCTGCCGGGCTTGTGGTTACGAGCTGTTTCGGTCGAAAGAGAAGTTCGACTCTCACTGCGGTTGGCCATCCTTCTTCTCTCCACTAGCAGGAGACCGCATTATTGAGCGCCGAGACACGAGCCTCGGTATGGTCCGCACCGAAGTGCTGTGCAGTCGTTGCAAGTCTCACCTCGGCCACGTCTTTGAGGGGGAGGGATACAATACTCCGACCGACCTGCGCTATTGCATCAATTCAATTTCACTCACGCTGGAACCGGACAAGACGGCTGAATAACTAGATAAAGAAGCAGCGCCGCTGGTCAAAATCCCGTCAGTTAACGGGGCTTGACCAGCGGCGCTGCTAATTCAGCCGTGGATTACGCGCGCTACGGCAGAACGTTGATAATCTCCGCAATGTCATCGACGCGACGGCCCGTGTGGAACGGAATCTCTTCGCGGACGTGCAGACGAGCCTCGGTGTAACGCATCTTCCACATCAAATCCACGATGCGGTCGAGCTCCGGCCCCTCGAATGCAAGGATCCACTCGTAGTCGCCGAGTGCGAACGCCGGTACAGTATTGGCGCGCACATCCGGGTAGTCGCGACCGGCCATACCGTGTTCAGCGAGGATGCGACGACGCTCGGTCGGCTCCAGCAGGTACCAGTCGTAGGAACGGACGAACGGGTAAACCGCAATCCATCGTCCCGGCTCTTCGCCCATGATGAATGACGGCAGGTGCGACTTGTTGAACTCAGCTGGACGGTGCAGCGCAGCGTTCGACCAGTGCGGAGTGGATGCCTGGCCCAGCGGAGTCTCGCGCAGGAAGGCGTTGTAGAACGCCTGCAGGTCTTCCAGCTTCTCTGCGTGGATCCAGAACATGAAGTCAGCTTCAGCACGCATGGCCGAAACGTCGTAGAAACCACGGATGATCAAATCAGTGTCTTCGTAACGAGCCAGGAATTCCTTGGTCTTAGCCACTGCCTCTTCGCGGTTATCGCCGAGTGCACCAGGGGTCACCTTGAAGGCAGACCACATGGTGTAGCGGATGGTGTCGTTGAGCTTCTTGAAATCGAGCTTGGTCATTAGGTGTCTCCTAGTTCGGTTGAAAAGTTTGTTTAAAATCGACGGTTAAGCGCCAGTTTCGTACTTAGCACTAATCTCGCAGCTTTATGCCAGCTCCGCAGCGATCTTGCTAGCCGCAGCTTTGGCGTTGGAAATACACTCCGGAATGCCTGGGCCACTGAGCCACGCCCCTGTTGCTGCAAGCTTCGGCACCTCGTCCAACTCCTGGCGAGCAAAATCCATTAGACCTCCATGCCCCATATCGAAGCGTGGAATCCCCGACCACCAACGCTGGACGAAAACCGCTGTCGGTTCGGCATCAAAGCCAGTCGCCTTAGCCAAATCCGCCTTTGCCCTGGCGATGAGATCCTCGTCGCTGCGATGCACGTGCGAGTCATCATCAAAACGACCGAAACTTGCCCTCACAACGGCACCGTAGCGCTCACCAATATGTGGCCACTTTCGGGACGACACTGTGAAAGCTTTCGCGGACAGGTCCGCACCAATCTCGCACAACACGCCGTTGATCTCCGGCAGCCCCTCTGAGGAGTCAAAACACATACCGACCACCGCCGAGTTCGACGTGTCTACCCCACCTATGAGCTCGGCAGCCTCTGGAGCAATGCTGCTCAACAGCTCCGATGTGGTTGCAGAAGGTGCCGCCACGACAACACCTTCGACGTCGATAGTGCTAATGCTCGTGCCGCTTTCCGACGGCAGTTCCACTGTCACCTCAAAGCCATTGTCATGCTGCCGCAGACCAGTAGCCTTCGTCGACAAGAGGAGTTCGGCTCCCGATTCGTCGACAAGCGTGTTGTAGAGAACCTCGAAGCCATCGCGGAACGTCTGGAATACCACCGGTCGCTTCGTCTTCGTCGAATCTGTCGCAGCCTCACTGCTCAGACGCGCCTGTTGCGCCTGTTTACGTGCTTCTAGAACGCGCTGGACAGCGCCGGTGAGGCTAACATGATCACCAACACTGGCCATTTCATCAAGCGCTGCCGCCAGCTGTGGGATGGTCGCACGCAGACCAAGATCGTATGCGGTGGTTGAGTAGACGCCCCCGAGCAGCGGGGAGACGATGCGGTCAACCACTTCTTCACCGAGCCGCGCCGCGACCAGCTGGCCAACATTCATGTCGTCGCCCAGTACCCAGTGCAAGGCTGGCGTGAGCTCGGGGTTCGACTCGGCATCAATCTTGGCGAGAGTGGCCTCGCTGAGGAGATAGTCCAACCCCTCTGAGCTTCCTGGAATACCGGTGACCGTGTTACGCGGAAGGTCCTTGAGTTCACCGCCAATGTAGAGCTTGGAAGGCAGCCCCGAAGGGGCGACAAGCTGATCTGCCAACCCGAGTTCGTTGAAGAACTCGGTGGCATCGTGACGGAACGCCAGGTACGCCTCAGCGCCCGCCTCAAGAGGGCCGTTAGCTCCTGTTCGAGTCTTCAGCTTGCCGCCAACCTGTGCACTGGACTCGATGACAATTATTCTTGCGGCGGGTCCGAGCTTTTTACGCAACTCATAAGCTGCGGTCAGGCCGGAGATACCGCCACCTACGACGGCAATGGTAGAAGGTTGTGCAACCACGGTATTTCGTACGCTTTCTCTGAGCCCGCACCTCGAGCGGGCACGGTCGATAAGACTTGTAGGAAATTAGCTAGTGCGTGTTTTACACGCCTGTTGCGTCGGCTTTTACGTTGCGTGAATGATTTCAACGGCGCGCGTAATCGCGTCGGCGTCGGTATTCGGTAGTACCCCGTGGCCCAAGTTGAAGATATGTCCACGGGCGTCACCACGCTTTATTGCGCGGTCAGCCTCAGAGCAGATGCGCTGAATCTCTTGGGTCATTGCAGCTTCACCGGCAAAGAGAATCGCCGGGTCCAGGTTGCCCTGCAATGCAAGGCTGTTCTGCGCCGGGTCTGCCCCTCGGTGAACGTCGGAAAGCGTGGCACGAATGCGGTTGGCGGCAACGTCCAGTGGCACGCGCCAGTCGACGCCCATGACTTCTGGGCCGGCTTCAGCCATAGCACCGAGAAGCTCGCCGGTCCCCACACCGAAGTGGATGCGCGGAATGCCGGCGTCGGCAACGGCCTGGAAGATTTCCTTCGAGTACGGCAACACAAAGCGGCGGTAATCACGCTCGGTTAGATAGCCAGCCCAGGAGTCGAAGAGCTGAATAGCGTCCACTCCGGCGCTGATTTGCGCGCGCAGGAAAGCAATCACCATCGGAGTGATCTTCTGCATCAGGTGATCCCACAATTCAGGGTCCGAGTGCATAAGCGCCTTAGTGCGCTCGTGGTTGCGGGATGGACCACCTTCAATCAGGTACGATGCCAAGGTGAATGGTGCACCGGCGAAGCCAATGAGTGCCTGAGTATCAGTCAGCTCTTGCAGAATGAGGCCGATACCCTCGGCCACCGGAGCGAGTTGCTCTTCTGTGACTTCCGGTAGCGCCTTGATGTCTGACTCTGAGCGCACCGGAGTATCCATTACTGGACCGCGACCAGGAACAATATCCAGGTTGACACCCGCGGCCTTCAGCGGCACGACAATATCGGAAAAAAGAATCGCAGCATCAACGTCGTGCCTACGTACCGGCTGCATAGTAATCTCAGCGAGCAGTTCCGGACGGAAGCAGGAGTCCAACATACCGATTTCCTTGCGCACCTCACGGTACTCAGGCAGTGAACGACCGGCTTGCCGCATAAACCACACCGGGCGGCGCGAAGGAGTTCGACCGTAAGCTGCATCAAGAATCGGGGCATCAGTCAAAGTGCGACGATTGTTCATACCGACAATCATGCCCCACATACCTTAGAAATTAATATGTGGGGTACTAAGAACAGGGAAATCGCTCGCCCTGCTGTGCGTTTTCGGCGAACCGTTTGGTCGCTTTCCGCTCTTTTCGGCGCGCCTCCCACTAACGCAAGCGTCATATGGCTAAGTTCAGGCGCGTGAATGGAACCGATTCAACGCCACAGAACTTCCGCGCCGCGGTCGAGTCAATGCACTCTGCTGAACTGCGACCTGAGATTGCTCTGGGCACCGTTCGGCCACCGCAGAAGCTGGCACCGTTTAGCCACGCTGTCTCGCTTGAGGTCACGCAGCCCGAAGCTGATATTGTCCCCGAGTCCTCGGACGATGATGCCTTTGGTCGTTTAATTTTGCTCCATGATCCCCGCAGTGAGGAAACCTGGAACGGTGACATGCGCTTGGTTGCATACATTCAGGCAGATATGGATGCCTCCCTCGCGGAAGATCCGCTGCTTCCCCAGGTTGCCTGGCAATGGCTCACCGAGGCTCTGGCTGAGAACAACGCCGAACTGTCGAACTTGGGTGGCACGGTGACGACTACTAACTCTGTCCGCTATGGCGAGATTGGTGGGAAGCCACAGGCCTTTCAGTTGGAAATGCGCGCATCGTGGACTGCTCGTGGTACCGACCTGCGCACTCATGTTGAATCCTTCGCTCAGGTACTAGCGAACGTCGCTGGTCTGCCACCCGTCGGCGTATCCCTGCTGGGCTGATACTGGCAACTGCTGATACCGACGACCGAAGAGGCGTGCGATGAGCTCCGACGTGGAAACTCCCCCCGACGTAGAGGTAAGACTTGCCCCCGCCGAGGGAACTCCACGCGTGCTTTCCGACATCGACGACATTATTGACGCCGGTGAGCAGCTAGCCAAAGGACACGGTTGGCTCGCAGTCGATACTGAACGAGCTTCGGCATATCGCTACGACGACCGCGCCTTCCTGCTTCAATTCCGCCGCCGTGGGGCGGGCACCTTTCTCATCGATCCCGAAGACGGGCGCAAGGCGATGGACGTTTTCGGTTCCTCAGTCAACAACCTGACCTGGATTATTCACGCAGCTCATTCTGACCTTCCTTGCCTCGCAGCTCTGGGCCTCTACCCCACCAAAGTTATTGACACTGAGCTGGCTGGTCGCATGCTCGGACTGGAGCGAGTCAATTTAGCAGCTCTGACAGAACGACTCCTCGGAGTTGGACTTGCCAAGGGGCACGGTCGAGAGGATTGGTCTACTCGTCCACTGCCAGCGGATTGGCTAGACTACGCCGCCCTCGATGTCGAGCTGCTCATCGAACTCGCCGAGGTTCTTTGCCAGGCGCTCGCTGAACTCGATCGCTTGGAATGGCTGGAACAGGAATGCGAACGAGAACTCTCCATAAACCGTAAATACCTCGATGGTCTGCACGTCGGACACTCGTGGAAGAGGCTCAAAGGGATTGGGAAGCTGCGCACTCCCGAACAACTTCACGTCGCCCGTGCGCTGTGGACTGAGCGTGACGAAATCGCCCAGCAACGTGATGTCTCCCCAACACACATCATGGGTCACAGCGTTCTACGTACAATCGCAGAACAACTCCCCGGTACGCAGCGTGAGCTGACTGCAATCCGTGGATTTCCACGTCGCCGTCGCGGTGCTGCGGACGCTTGGTTGAAGGTCGTTAATGAAGCCCGTCAGGAACCCAGGTCGTCATGGCCGAAGCCGCAGAAGCAGTCTCCCAACGAGATGCCCCACTTTCGACGTTGGGCTGAGCATGCCCCACAAGCCGCCGAGATTTTCGAAACCACGCGAGACTGCATCGACAACATCTGTGCCCAAATACACCTGCGCAAAGACACACTCATCACTTCCGCGCAGACACGTGAACTGGTTTGGTGGATTCACAGCCGCGCAGTCGGCTCATTCGTTTTCCGCCACCACAACAACTACGCTGGCGGCCTGCCGGCCGTTACAGAAATCTCCGCTCATCTCAGCGAACAGGGTTTCCGCCCATGGCAGGCACATTTGCTTGCCGACGTGATCGGTACCTACGTCCTTGCGCCCATGCGGCAGCCACTCTAGCTACAGCTGCTCCAGCACCGCGATGGTTTCAAAGTGATGCGTTAGACCAAATGCGTCCACGACCTCGAGGTGTTTCAACACGTAGCCGCAGTCAGCCCAGTACCGGGCATCGCGGGCAAAAGTTGCCGGATCGCAACCGAAATGTACGACCACGCGTGGCTTGGCCTCAGCAATAGCAGCGATGGCATCCTTACCAGCACCGGAGCGCGGAGGGTCGAGAACGACGATATCCGGGTTTGGTGTTTCCTCATTAGCAACTTCGCGGCGCACTACCCTGGTGACATCCCCGGTTACGAACCGGACTGGTGCCGCAGGCGTCGCATTCCCACTGTGGTCAGCAGCGGTGAAGGCCTTACGCCCCGCCGCCGCTGCCGCTGCAAAACCCTCGACGGAGAGGATTGAGCCCTCGGCGTCAACAACCTTGCGCAGCGCCGCCGCGAGAACACCGGCTCCACCGTAAAGATCCCAAGCACAGGAGAAGGATTGACCGGCCAACAGGTCAATGATGCGCGAACCGTAGAACTCAGGGGCATGGCGATGGGCTTGCCAAAAACCGGTCGTCGGCACATCGAAAGTAATGCCGTGAACAGTGTGCTGTGTGGTTGGCTCGCCTTCTATCAACGTTTGGTTACGGCTTCTGCCGCTGCCGGAGACGTACACAGCACTGCGGTTACCATCGGTGTCCATTGCCACATGGAGTTCTCCTGGCTTCAGCTTCTTGCGACCTCGACCGCTAGCGGGCTTAGCAACGGGGATGGTTCCGGCCGTCGAAAAGCCAGCGATGAGATTGGGAACTGTTTGGACGCACTCGGAGCCGATGACGAGCTCGTGGGAACGGGAACGACGTAACCCCGCTCGTCCCTGGGAATCCACGCCCAGCCGCACGCGCGTGCGCCAACGGGAGGTGGGAGCCAGTGGAAGGACATCGATAGCTGGCAGTTCGTCGGCGGTGAAACGTCCAAGACGGCGCAGGCAATCGGTCAGGACATCAGCCTTTAGACGCGCCGCGTGCTCAGGATCAATAAAACCCCAGTCGCAACAACCCGCGCCCTGCCGAGCTGCTTCGCAACGCTGCGAAATTCGATGCTCTGAGGCATCCAGAACCTCAACGACATTGCCACGCCACAGCTTGGCATCAGGTCTGGCAATTTCGACAACAACGCGTTCGCCGGGGATACCGCCGGTGACGAAACCGATACGTCCGTCATAGCTGGCAATGAATTCTCCGCCGGCAGCGGGACGGTCAATAGTCACTTCGATGTTCACGCAGTGTGATACTACCCGCTGACAAGAGAAAAGCCTCCGTCGGGTGACGGCGGCGGGCAGCGCACAGTGGCGACTGCAGATCCTTTTCTAACTGGACAAGCAGCTAGCTTCTCTGTGCTGGCGGTTTGACCAAACTAATTGGTGGAACCATCCGGGTTGATACCAGTAGCGCCTGGCACCTGCCCGGGTTCACCTTCAGCTTGAGCAGCCTGGGTCTGCTGCTGGTATGCCTGACGAATCTGCTCCGCCATCTGGGACGGCAGCGTAACCGGAAGCGGCTGACCTGCCGGCATCGGGTTCTCACCGCGAGAGACGAAGCTACGGGCAAGGAGACCGCGGGCGAGATCCGCAAGTTCCTCCGCCCGATCAGCCGGACCGGAGGCCGTCATGCGGAGCATCCAACGCGGGCCGTCGGCGCCAATGATTCGCATTTCCATATCGGAGGTGCGGCCAACGACCTCAGAACCCCACGGCCCCTGCTCGACATGGACATCGAGGCCATCGGACTCAAGACCGTCCTTGATTTCCTGAGCGGACTCCTCCCAGAGGCCACCCGACGTCGGAGCAGCGAATGCTACAGGAGTTACGCGACCATGCTCAGTGGCGACGTGCAGCATGGTTGGACCTGTCGGCCCCATCTCCACCTGAATATCACCAACGTGAGGAATAGGCAGCAGCATCGAACCGAGGTTCAGGCTGGCCTTAGCGAAGTCTGAAAAATCAAACTGCGTCGGGCTAGCGCTGCTGATATCGAACGGGCCGTTTGCTGGTACGTTCTCCGCTGCGGTTCCCGACGCGTCGTCATGCAGGGGTGCGGTAGCTTCCTCAGAAACTGGCACCGCAGAGTCGGTGGTAACGGCCTCTGCCTCAGCAGCTGGTTCTTCTGGCTGGTTCTTCTTTCCAAATGGCCACATGGTGGTTTATTGACACCTCGCTAAAAAGAAATCTTTGTATACGCCTTTGTAAACGCTTTATTGAGCTCTTCACGCATTGAACCACACTTGGTGGCGTCCCCGCGCTGTCAGAGACGTTTTAAAGCGTCGTGGACACTCCGGTTGACCCGTGACCGCCCGCACCGCGTTCAGTTTCATCGAGTTCATCGACTTCCACCATCGGGCTGAGCTCGACCTTCTGCACAACCAACTGTGCGATTCGATCACCTTTGGTGATCTCCACCGCATTGGTCGGATCCAAATTGATCAGGCAGACTTTGAGCTCACCACGGTAACCGGCATCAATCGTGCCGGGAGCGTTGACGATGGATAGCCCCTTTTTGAAAGCCAATCCGGAGCGAGGATGAACCAATCCCACTGTGCCCGTCGGCAAAGCAATGGCAATACCGGTTCCCACGAGCGCCCGCTGCCCAGGTGCTAGGACGACATCCTCAACTGAGCTCAAATCCACACCGGCATCATCGGCATGCGCACGCTGGGGAATCACTGCGTCTTTAGCGAGCTTTTTCACTCGCACCGGGGCATAAGTCATCTCTTTGTATATCCTTCGCTGTCGCGTCTTTTAAGAACCGCACTTCGGCCTTGTCAGTACCGAGCATAGCCGTGCCCTAGAATGGAGAACCGTGAGTGGAAAAGATAACCTGCAGCCTCGTCGCGACGACAGCTCAGCATCCGTCTCTGAAGGTGCGGCAATAACAATGAGCTCGAGCGGAGATTCATCGATTGTCTATTCCGAAAAGCTCTGGGTTCCCTGGTGGTTCTGGGTACTCGGAGCTGCTGCCGTTTTCGTGTGCACGGCCCAGATTGGCTTTAACCGTTCACCGATTTGGCTTGTCATCGGCGGCATTATTTGTCTGGCCGTGGGCGTGTGGGTGCTGTTGACTATGTCGAAGACCACGGTGTCCGTGGAAGTGGACAGCACTGGTGAACGCTGGCTTCACGCTGGCACAGCAGTTTTGCCAGCATCGGTTGTTGCCAAATCCCTGGTGGTACCGAAGTCCGCACAGCGCAATGCGTTGGGCCGTCAGCTCGATCCAGCAGCATTCCTGGTTACGCACACGTGGATTCCCACGATGGTGCTGCTAGTCCTCGACGATCCGGACGACCCCACCCCCTATTGGCTGGTCTCCACCCGCCACCCCGAGGCACTGCTTGACAGTCTCTTCGACCGCTAGGTCAATTCTCTCACCGCCGCTACACGCTTGCCGACGGCCCCAGCGCCGCCATAACCGTGGTAGTGGCGGTTTTCCTTTTTCTAAGAAGCTATCCCGGCTGCGCGGGGATTAGGCACAGTCCTGACAGATGGGGAATCCATCGCCGTTATCGATTGCGATCATTGAGCGGTGCATCACCATGAAGCAGGAGCCACAGGTGAATTCATCCTCCCCCTTGGGGGCAACATCCATATCGAATTCTTCACCCGCGATGTCGGCGACCGGCAACTCGAACGGCTCAACAATTTCGCCGTCGTCAGTGTCATCGATTTCCTTCTCAGCAGATGCAGCCTGAAGGCCCTCGAGGGAATCGGTCTCCAGCTCTTCGGTTTCACGAGTACGCGGGGCATCGTAGTTTACAGCCATGTCCCAAACCTTCTTTCTGGACCTTTGCTAGACATTGTGAACTGACTTTTTCTCGGAGAATACAACGCGTTGAGACGATTGACACCCTGTACTCTCCAGTGCCTTTCTCAGCGGATATTAAGACAATTCACGCAATCTGTCATCTCTGCAGGTCAGAATAGGTTTCTATGCCTATTAGACGAGGAGACGATAACATGATGGCTATGAGTTCAGGCCCCGCGAGCATTACGAGCGCATCACATCGACGAAAAATTGTTCCCTACGTGGTGGTTTCCGTCGTTGCTGTAGTGATTGCCGCTACGTTGTGGGTGTTGGCATTCCGCAGCCAACCGGCAAGTTATCCGGTGTCCTGTTCCCTCCCCGCGGCTGGGACCCCTGTTTCCTCCACCACGCTAATCGGAGAGCACGTCGTTCCACCGTCGGATGTTCATGTGCGCGTTTATAATGCCAACGGCAAAGTCGGCCAGGCTACAACCGTCGCCGAGCAATTGCGGCAGCTCGGTTTTGTTCTCGATGAGCAGGTTCCCTACGGCAACGACCCAATTGTGGAAAACCAAGACCTCGGTTGCTTCGGCCAGCTGCGTTATGGTGAGGACTTCAATGGCCAAGCCGCAGCGCTGCACGCTCTTTTCCCCTGTTTTGAGCTCATCCACGATGGTCGGCCGGATGCAACCGTCGATGTGTCCTTGGGTAAGGGGTTTAAGGACCTCGAAGTTGCCAGCCAGGTTGAGGAAACGATGTCCGCATTGAACCGTGGCGAACAAGCCGACCTAGAGGGGTTGAGCTCGTTAGGCTCGAGCACCTGCTCCTAGACCGACGCACTAATTCCTAGCCTTCGCGATAGCACCATCCAATGCCTCGAAGAACGCATCGGCAACTTCAGGATTCGCCGCACCGACACCGAAGTCGAGCGGGTCTCCCTCCGGCCGGCCGGCAGCGTTAGCACACTGAGTGAATTCCGGGACCCTAATCCTTGCGCCTGCTTCAGCCGCAATCAGAGCACCAGCTGCATAGTCCCAAACCTTGATGTCGTGTTCGTAATACGCATCAACACGGCCGTGCGCCACCATGCACAAATCCAGCGCCGCCGCCCCCATGCGCCGAATATCTCGGCACTCCCCCAACAACTGCGACGCTATCCGGCCCTGCACCTGCCGGAGACTAGCGGAATAGCTGAATCCCGTTGCCACAAGTGTCTTTTCCAACTCTGCCGTTGGCGAGCAACTAAGCGCCTGCACAGTGCCGTCCCGCCGAGAAACCTGAGCGCCCTCTCCCTTTGCTGCACTGTAAATCTCTCCCGAGGACACATTTGCCACTGCACCCGCCACTACCTCATTGCCTACGGCGCAGGCAATACTCACAGCAAAATTGGGCAGGCCGTACAGAAAATTCACTGTGCCATCAATGGGGTCTACGATCCAGGTCACCGCTTCGGCCTCGTTGGCAGCCTGCGCTGGGGAACTCGCGCCGTCGTCAAGCCCACCTTCTTCGCCCAAAATGCGGTCAGAGCTGCTAAACGTCTTGATAAGCGAACGAATGAGCTCCTCAGATTCACGGTCGACGACGGTGACGGGGTCAACAGCTGAGGACTTCGTTTCGGAGCTTGCTAAAACGCCATCGGAGCCGAGTTCGACCCGACGACTGGCGATGTGCGCCGCGGCTGCGCGGGCGATAAGTACCGCGCGATCGCGCAATTCCCTGACGCTGGGTCGCACAGATCCGGGGCTATTCGACGCACTAAACCCCCTATTATCTGCCCTGCTAGCGATTTGTTCGGTGCCACGCGAGTTAATGCTCATGCCCCCATTGTGTCTGTTTCGTACAATTTGAGCTATGGGACAACGAATTGGATTTGGCATCGACGTCGGAGGCTCTGGAATCAAGGGTGGACGCGTGGACCTTGATACTGGGCAGCTTATTGGCGACCGCATTAAGATTTTCACGCCACAGCCGGCAACTCCGGAAGCAGTTGCGAATGCCATTGCGGAAATTGTGGACATTGCGCAGTGGGATTCCGATGTCGGCATCACGATTCCGTCCGTCGTACAGAATCAGATTGCCTTGCTGGCCGCCAATATTGACGGTTCTTGGGTTAATACGAACTGCCAAGAGCTCTTCGCTAAGCATCTGCCCAACAACGGAGCGCACGTGCTTAACGACGCTGACGCTGCTGGCCTCGCTGAAGTCCAGTTTGGCGATCCGGGCAATAAGACTGGCGCCGTGTTGTTGCTAACTTTTGGTACCGGCATCGGCTCCGCGCTTATTCATGACGGGTTGCTCTACCCCAATTCGGAGTTAGGCCACCTCGTTATCGATGGCATGGAAGCTGAACACTTTGCATCCGCGAGAGTCAAAGACGTGGAGGGGCTCGGCTTCGAAGAGTGGGCCGAGCGCGTGAGCAAGGTGCTTAGGACCTACGAGGCGCTGTTTTGGCCGTCACGGATTATCGTCGGCGGCGGAATCAGCCGCGAACACGAAAAGTGGATTCCGCTGTTGTCATGTAAGACTCCAGTTGTCCCCGCAAGTTTGGATAATAATGCGGGTATTGCTGGCGCCGCCTTTGCAGCTGACCAGGGGCTTTACCCTTAAACAGTTTCATTTCTTATACGGGGATTGGTAGCTACGTGTCGGGCGTGACACGTGGTTGAAGCCATGCCCCGTGGCGGCGATTTTCAGAATTGGTTTACAATAAGAAGTTGACTCACGGCAAGGTTGAATAATCAACAGGCTCGAGGAGGATTGGGAAATCGAATTCAAGCGCACTGCTTCGATGAGGATTTTCACCGATTGCTTCTTCGCTAGGAGCCAGAAAAGCAACACTGATGACCGTGGCACGAAAAGGTCAGCTCTGAATGTTTTCCATTCGGCTAGTTGGCTATAGACGAAGTAAAGGCGCACCACTGGCGCGTTGAGCTTCTCTCTGACAGAGAGAAGCTGGCGGCGGCTTTGGCGGCGCACACAACGTACATCGTGAAAGGGCGTTCGTGGCAGGCAACGAACTGGGGCAAGCTCAGGACCAATCCACCGGGAGTGGCACCGGTTCAGCTACTCCTGCAAAGAAGGCTGTAAAGAAGGCCATCAAGAAGGCAGTGAAGAAGACCGTGGCAAAGAAGACTGCCGCGAAGAAAACAGCTGCCAAAAAGACGGCTGCTACCAAGACTGCGGCGAAAAAGGCGACCGCTAAGAAGGCAGCTGCCAAGAAGACCGTGAAGAAGGCGGCCAAGAAATCGGTCGCTAAGAAGACCACGCGTAAGGCCGCCGCCAAGAAGGCAACTAAGCGAACAACGGCTGCGAAGGCCACCGCCGCCAAGGCTGCTGCAGCGAAGGCGAAGGACGCGCAGGCTTTAGACGCAACTGAGAACGAAGAGCTCGAGGACGAGGAACTCGACCACGACTTGGAGCAGGAGCGGGACTACGACCCGGATCTGGATGATGATCTCGAAGACGATGATCTTCACGACGATCTAGATGATGACGACCTCGAAGACGACGACCTCGACGATGATGAAGAAGAGGACGACGAGGACGAAGACGAAGACGAGGATGAAGAGGACGAGGGCGACGAGGTCTGGAACGAGGACGAGTCCGCTCGTCTGCGTCAGGCCCGCAAGGATGCTGCCCTCACCGCCTCCGCTGACTCTGTCCGCGCCTACCTCAAGCAGATTGGTAAGGTCGCGCTGCTGACTGCCGAGGAAGAAGTCAGTCTGGCAAAGCGCATCGAGGCTGGTCTGTATGCGCAGTACAAGATTGACGAGGCCAAGGAAGCCGGCGAGCGCATCGCTTACGCTCAGAAGCGCGACTTGCGCGAGATTTCTCGCGACGGTCAGCGCGCCAAGAATCACCTACTCGAAGCCAACCTCCGTCTCGTGGTGTCCCTGGCAAAGCGCTACACCGGCCGTGGCATGGCTTTCCTCGACTTGATTCAGGAGGGCAACCTCGGCCTGATTCGTGCCGTCGAGAAGTTCGACTACACCAAGGGCTACAAGTTCTCCACGTACGCAACGTGGTGGATTCGCCAGGCCATTACTCGTGCAATGGCCGACCAGGCTCGAACCATTCGTATTCCGGTTCACATGGTCGAGGTCATTAATAAGCTCGGCCGTATCCAGCGTGAGCTGCTCCAGGATCTGGGCCGCGAGCCCACTCCGGAAGAGCTCGCTAAGGAAATGGATATCACCGAGGAAAAGGTCCTCGAAATTCAGCAGTACGCTCGTGAACCCATTTCGCTGGACCAGACCATCGGTGACGAGGGCGACTCCCAGCTCGGTGACTTCATCGAGGACTCCGAGGCCGTCATCGCCGTGGACGCCGTCAGCTTCACGCTCCTCCAGGATCAGCTTGGCGACGTTCTGGAGACCCTCTCCGAACGCGAAGCCGGTGTCGTCCGTCTGCGCTTCGGCCTTACCGACGGCATGCCACGTACTCTTGACGAGATTGGCCAGGTCTACGGTGTGACTCGCGAGCGAATCCGTCAGATTGAATCCAAGACGATGTCCAAGCTGCGTCACCCATCGCGTTCGCAGGTGCTGCGCGACTACTTGGAGTAAAGCTTTAACCTGAAGTTGTTCAGGGGCTAACAGCTAGCCCCAGAGAATCGGGCTTGAATGAGGTTTTACACCTTTTTCGGGCCCGGTTTTTCTTTTGGTGTCAGCGCTAGTGAGTTACTGACTGCGTTTATGTCAAAAATGACCTGAAAAATGGCTTGAAAGTGTCATAAACTCACACAGTTTCACATTTGCAGCCAAAAGCCCCGAACCACCAAAGTGGAACGGGGCGAAGGAGCATCTGAGCAACGCTAGGCGGAGAAGCCCGGTGGCGGTTCAGCGCACTGCCCCACCATCCACTACGGGCTACTACCTACCCAGCTAGTACACGACGCCGAATACCCACTGCAGCAGCGTCAGCGACGCCACAGAAATCACGATCAGTGCGACGATGTTCAGCCAGACACCGGCCTTGACCATGTTGTGCATGCTGACGTAGCCAGAGCCATAGGCGATGGCGTTCGGCGGTGTTGCAACCGGCATCATGAATGCCGAAGTAGCCGCCAGAGCAACCGGAACTGCGAAGATCATCTGGTCGTGGCCCAGACCGATTGCCATCGCACCAACCAGCGGCAGGAAGGTCGCGGCCGTCGCGGTGTTAGAGGTGAACTCGGTCAGGAACAGCACAACGGCGCCGACGACAACCACGAGTGCAGCCACTGGCATCCAGCCGAGAGTAGACAGCTGCTCGCCAATCCAGTCCGACAGCCCAGAGGCACCGAACTGCGAGGACAGCGCCAGGCCACCACCGAACAGCAGCAGCACACCCCACGGCAGCTCCAACGCATTTTCCCAGCGCATGAGCTTCACGCCATTAGGGCCACCCGGAATAAGGAACAACGCAATACCCACGGTCATTGCGATAACCGCATCGGCAATCTTGGTGTCGGGCAGCAGCACCGGAACAAAGACCCACGCCAGTGCCGCCGCGATAAACACCAGGAGCACTCGGCGCTCTCCAGTCGACATACGGCCAAGGCGCTTCAACTCGTCACGCATGAGTTCGCGCCCACCTGGAATATGCGTAATCTCCGGCTTAAACAGAACATTTGTCAGCAAAAACCATGCACAGAGCATGAGCACAACCGCCACCGGGACACCCAGCAGCATCCACTGGCCGAACCCAATGTTGACACCCTGCTCCGCCATGTAGGCCGCCAGCATCGCGTTCGGCGGAGTACCAATAATCGTGCCCAGCGAGCCAATCGATGCCGCGTAAGCGATACCCAGCATCAGCGCGATACCGAAGTTTGACTTTGGCATCGGGTCATAGCTTGACGACGACTCCTCGGCCTCCTCCAGCGCATCCCCACCGGGGGTTTCAGCGACGGATTCGCTCGCAGAGCCCGTATCCTCTGCAGCAACCTTTTCATCGTGCAGCATTCGGACAATGAGGCTCAGGACGGACACACCGATTGGCAGCATCATCACGGCCGTGGCCGTGTTGGAGACCCACATCGACAGGAAGCCAGTAGCCACCATGAAGCCGAGAATCAGCATCTTTGGTGACGACCCCATGAGCACCAGAACCCACAATGCGACGCGCTTGTGGAGGTTCCAACGCTGCATCGCCAGCGCCAACAGGAAGCCGCCCATAAAGAGGAAGATAGTCGGGTCTGTGTACTTGCCCGAGAAATCCTTAATCTCCGCGAGGTTGAGAATCGGGAATAGAGCCAGCGGCAGCAGAGCCGTAACGGCAATCGGGATAGCCTCGGACATCCACCACACGGCCATAAGCACTGCTACGCCTGCGGTTGCACGCAGGTTGTGATCGAGCTCAGCCGGCATAAAGAAGTACACGAGCAGGGCCAGGATGATACCGAGTCCTAGACCGGTGCGCTTACGGAAAAGCTCCCGGCTGAGGTATCCACGGTCTTGTTGGCCAGGTGACAGTTCCGGGGAGTTGTCGCGCGTAGATGTCGCTGCCACGATTCACGCTCCTATTTAATAATCAGCAGACATCCTGTATTGCACGCATGTTCAAACGTTTACCGCATGTAGGGGATGCCAAATGTGGGTACTTTCTGACACCAATATCATTACCAACACTCGGCCAGATATGAGATTTCGCTAAGAAACCCCCGGCCGAAACTGCAGGCAGTTGGGCTTCGGGGGTGGATTACGGGGTTAGCTCAATTCCTGATTGCGTATTTGGCGTTGACCGAAAACTCCGGGCACAAAGTAAGACCGCCATTGATGTCGCTTCCGAATTCACTCCGATTGCTTCTTTGGCTGATCAGTACCCATCTGCTTAGAGATGCACTCGGCATACTCTCCCGAGGTGCGCTCGAACTTCTCGCACTTCGACATCGCATCTGATGTCGACGAATACAACATCAGCGACACCACGGCGGCTGCGATACCCGTCACAATGCCGACCACGCCCAATCCGAACGAACCGCTGATGACCGCGTCTCCCCCAGCTGCCTGCACGCGTTTCTTAGCACTCATTGCCTTCGCAATCGCGATGATGCCCAGAACAATGCCAAAGACACCGAGGATGCCACCAACAATCATCCAGGACATCAAGAGTCCGCCGACGCCAAAGATCAGCGCCAGCACGCCAATAGTCCGACCGTCATTGCCTGGTACAGCCGACAAACCACCGCCGGTCAATTCCGACGGCCTCGACTTATCACTGCTTGCCGACATTCTTCTCTCCACCATAGATTGCTCAGTTCGTTTGAAACCCTACCAATTACGCAGGTAGCTGATGCGATCACGCAACTGTTCCTCCGTACATAGCGCAGTCGGCGGGCCACCACAGGCGCGCCGAACCTCGTTATGCACTTGACCATGTGGCTTACCGGTTCGCGCCGCTGTCATCGACACCAGCGTATTGAGCTCCTTCCGCAACTTCGGCAACACCTCACTGGCCACCTTCTGCGGCCTTGGGTACGCCGATCCCTCAATCCGGTGCACCGCGCCCCCTTCGCCCCCGCTTGACGACGATTCCCTCGCCTCCTCGCGGGCTTCCTTCTCTCGGGCACTGGCGGCTTTAAGCTGTTCATCCTGCCGCTGACGCAGCAAGAGTCGCATCTGATCGGCGTCGAGAAGCCCTGGCAAACCCAGATAATCGGCCTCTTCGGCGGAACCGGCAACGGTTGCGGTGCCGTAGGAGGAGCCGTCGTAGATGAGGTAGTCGAGTTCAGCATCCGCGCCAATGGATTCGTAGGCCGGCAGCAATTCGTCGGGCTCATCCTTGCGGCGATTGGCCTCAGCGACCAAGTCATCCTCCCAGCCTTCCGAAGGCCGATCCGGCTTGCCGAGCACGTGGTTGCGCTGCACCTCCATCTGCGAGGCCAAGTCGAGCAGCACCGGAATCGACGGCAAGAAGACCGAAGCGGTCTCCCCCGGCATGCGGCTTCGCACGAATCGTCCGATAGCCTGCGCGAAGAATAGTGGAGTCGAGGAACTGGTCGCGTACACGCCGACCGCCAGCCTCGGCACGTCCACGCCTTCGGAGACCATGCGCACGGCCACCATCCACTCATCGGTGGACTCGGAGAAAGTCTTGATTCGTTCCGACGAGCCCGGTTCATCCGAGAGCACTAACGCCACCGGCGTAGAGGCAATCTGCTCGAGAATGCGTTTGTACGCACGGGCAGTTGCCGCGTCGGAGGCGATAACCAGGCCACCCGCGTCCGGGATATGCTGCCTCATCTGCGAGAGCCGGGTGTGCGCTGCCCGCAGCACAGATGGCATCCACTCGCCCTTTGGGTCAAGCGCGGTGCGCCAAGCACGCGTGGTCTCCTCTGGACTCATCACGGTGCCCAGTCGCGCAGCGAACTCATCACCCGCGCTATCACGCCAGCGAGCTTCACCGGAATAAGCCAAAAAGACCACTGGGCGCACGACGCCGTCGGCAAGCGCATTGGAATAGCCGTACGTGTAATCGGCGACGGAACGCGAGTAACCATCGCCGTCCGGCGAGTAGCGAACAAACGGAATCGCCGCGTCATCGGAGCGGAACGGCGTACCAGTTAGGCACAGGCGGCGTTCGACATCGCCGTAAGCTTCGGAAATACCGTCGCCCCAGCTCTTGGCATCGCCGCCGTGGTGCACCTCGTCCAGAATCACCAATGTCGGCCGAGCGGTGGCTACGGCATGGTGCTTAAACGGATGCACTGCGACTTGGGCGTAGGTCACAACAATTCCCTGGTAGGAGGGGTTTACCACACCCTTGGCGTTGGTGAATTTGGGATCCAACGCAATCCCCGAACGAGCAGCGGAAGCAGCCCACTGCACTTTCAGGTGCTCAGTGGGAACCACGACGATGATGCGCTCGACGATCCGGCGCGACAGCAACTCACTGGCGATACGCAGGGCGAAGGTCGTCTTACCTGCGCCCGGTGTCGCCACTGCAAGGAAGTCCTTGGGGTTAGTCGCCAGGTATTTGTCGAGAGCCTCCTGCTGCCATTTACGAAGCCCGCTCACTTGCGACGCAGGGACTTGTAAATCCGCTCGCAGTCAGGGCATACCGGTGAACCCGGCTTCGCCGACTTCTTCACAGGGAAGGTTTCACCGCACAGAGCAACGACGTAGGAGCCGTTGACCGCGGAGTTCACGATCTGGTCCTTCTTGACGTAATGGAAGAACTTCGGGGTATCGTCCCTCGTCGACTCATCGACGCGGGTATCGGTGCGTTCAATCGTCTTTGTCGTCTTCAATGGAGTGCTCACAGATTCCAATTGTGCCCCATCGGTCAAATTATGCCCAGTGACCCAGGTGCTGGCCGCTGCTGACTGCTGCCTTCCACAGCCATCCACAACATCGCTACGACTACGCGAGCATGCGGCTGCAACGGACATAGCTAGTTGAGACGACCCCACGCCACAGGCGTATGCTAGACAACCATGGCGCGAATCAATGACCGTCGCGACTCCGCGCTGCCGAAACGCGGAAGTTCCCGGCGACGCAAGAAAGACGCGGCGTTGATTACCGACGCCCGCGGCTCTCGGATTCGCAACTATGACCACCGCCGCCACGTCTACGCGGCCCTGCAATGGTCTCGCATTCCGCTGCTGCTTCTTTCCGGCGCTTTTTATCTGTGGTGGGATGTGCCGTGGATTGCAGCGATTCTCATGGTCGTCTCCGTACCCATGCCGTGGATCGCGGTTGTCATCGCCAATGGCGTTGGAGAACCCGCTGACAAGCGTAAGCCGCGCGTCTACAAGCCTGGAGTTGTACGCGAGCAAAACCGCAAATGGGAGGAGCAGCAACGCCAGCGCGCCCTCAAGGAAGCAGAGATGCGCGCGCTCGGTTCTGCCGCCAGTACCGAAGACACCGACGCACGGCCGCAGTCCGGTAACGAGACCATCTCACCCCCCTTCGATGATGCAAATGTCATCGATATGCCGGAAGACGACGATCCGTCGTCAAGCTCCCCTAACTAGCCCCCTCCGCCCCGCTTTACGACGAAGGTAGTGCCTACAATGACCTTTTCCCCCTCCACCTTCACCCCACCGACTGATCAGCAGCTTCGTGATTTTGTCGACTGTGCGGAGGAATTTGCCACCGCGCTCAGGCGCCTTGAGTTTTCCAGTGAGTCACTGCGTCGAGTCCTAGGCGCCGAGGGACTGGCAGCGCTGGACCGCGGTGAGCCCGGCGTTGTCGATGTTCTGCTTACCGAAACTGAGGGCGTTTCTGCGGACACTGTGACCGCGTTGCGTCTTTTCATCCTGGGCGATTTCGCCGACGCACAGCAGCTATTTGGGGCTGAGCTGACAGCCAAGTTACTGGGCAGCGGCATACTTGCCGGCACCGCCACCAACGCACAGGTGTGTATAGATGTGCGCCCGGTCGAGATTGCGGGAGTCGACCGTATTGTCTTTTCCGACCGCGATGCCTCTATGAGCGATCACGTTCCTGGACCCGATCATGTCTTGGGCGTGGGGCGGGCTTCCCGCTCCCTCCTCGATATTTCGCCGACCTCGGCGGTGGAATCCGTACTCGACCTCGGTGCCGGTTGTGGCGTCCAGAGTCTTGCCCAGCCGGATGCAAAGTCGATTGTCGCGACGGACATTCACCCCCGGGCGCTGTTTTTTGCCCGCGCTACTTTCGCAGCTAATGGCTTCGACCAGGCGCAGGCCCTCGAAGGATCCTGGTTTGAACCGGTTGCAGCCAAGAAGTTTGACCGCATTGTGGCAAACCCGCCGTTCGTCGTAGGGCTGCCAAGTGTGGAACATGTTTACCGTGACTCAGGATTGAATCTGGACGGTGCCACCGAGCTTATGATCCGCGGTCTGGCCGACCATCTCACCGACGGCGGCACGGCGCATCTGCTCGGCGCTTGGGCCCATATCGAGGGCGAAAGTTGGCAACAGCGCATCGCCTCTTGGCTCCCTGCTGAAGGCCTCGAAGTGTGGGTAACACAACGAGATATCGCCACGCCGGCGGAATACATTGGCACCTGGCTTCGAGACGAGTCCATCGACCCCCGCAGCCCGGAGGGCTGCGAGCGCTCCCGTGCCTGGCTGGAGCACTTCCGCAACAGCGGCGTGACAGGCATCGGGTTCGGCTACATCACAGTCCAACGCATTGCCGGCCCGACTTCCGCTGTGTGCGAAGAAATGCCGCAGCCTTTGGCCGCTCCCTTCGCCGCCGAAGCCGAGGAGTATCTCGGCCGCGCCGAATGGCTTCGGGCACAAACTGCCGACACCATCCTCGAAGCTGCCTTTACTCTGCGCCCTGGCGTCGCCTTAGAACGCGTTTCGCTTGCCGACGTCGACAGCGGCCAGGGCTTCACTGAGTTCGATACGCGCATCTCACGCACCGACGGCCCCGCCTGGACACACTCAATCGATGAGGCCGTGGCAACCATTCTGGGTGCGCTGCATCCCGAAGCTGCTTTGGGCTCCGTCATCGACATCATGGCAATGTTTGGAGCCTTTGATGAGTCCGAAGTACCTGCAATCAAGGATGCCCTAGTTCCCATCGTTGTTGACCTGGTTCGCCATGGTCTGATTCTCCCCACCGAGCTCTTGGAGGATAAACAGTAAATGAAAGCCGTTCTCACCCGAGTTAAATCCGCGTCAGTCACTGTCGACGACTCCGTTGTAGGTCACGTTGACGGAGGCGATACCGGCGCCATTTTGGCGCTCGTAGGCGTTGGCCGCGAGGACGCTGCCGATGCTTGGGAAACGATGGCCCGCAAGATCGCGGAGCTGCGCATTCTGGATGGCGAGCTCAGCGCTGCCGACGCTGGCGCCCCGGTGCTCGTCGTTAGTCAATTCACGTTGATGGGGGCGACAAAGAAGGGACGGCGGCCGTCGTGGGTAGACGCGGCTCCGGGCCCAGAGGCCGAACCCGTCATTGAAAAAATTGTCGAGAACTTGCGCGATCGTGGCTTGACGGTCGAAACGGGACAATTTGGGGCAATGATGGAGGTCGCATCAGTCAATGACGGACCCTTTACAGTTCTCGTGGAATGCTAGTGACGATAGTTTTTCTTAACATTATATTTGCATGGCAAAATTACCCTATTGACATTCATCATCTTTCACGGGAACATTTTCGTAACTCCGCGCGTTGTAGTTATTGAGTCCACTTAAAAATCCAGGAGGCAGATTCATGAAGAGTGCCGATATTCAAAATGACGAACTGGAAGGTCAGGCAAGGGACAAGGGGCGCCGCACCGGCAATAACTCCAACCCGTCCGCCGATTTGGTTCGTGTGTATTTGAACGGCATCGGAAAGACTGCTCTTCTCAGCGCTGAAGAAGAGGTGGAGCTTTCTAAGCGCATTGAAGCTGGCGTATACGCCGAGCATTTGCTGCAGACCGGCGCGAAAATGACCCGCGCAAAGAAGCGTGATGTCAAGATTTTGGCGAAGGAAGGTAAGGCCGCACGTGCCCACCTACTCGAAGCCAATCTTCGTCTTGTGGTCTCGCTAGCGAAGCGCTACACCAACCGCGGCATGCCGCTGCTGGATCTAATCCAGGAGGGCAACTTGGGCCTCATCCGCGCCATGGAAAAGTTCGACTACACCAAGGGCTTCAAGTTCTCCACCTACGCAACGTGGTGGATTCGCCAGGCTATTACCCGCGGTATGGCTGATCAGTCGCGCACTATTCGCCTCCCTGTCCATTTGGTTGAGCAGGTCAACAAGATTTCTCGTATCAAGCGTGAGCTCTACCAGCAGCTCGGCCGTGAGGCTACAAATGAGGAACTGTCCGAAGAATCCGGCATTCCAGAAGCCAAGATTGAGATGCTGCTGCGTCAGTCCCGCGACCCGGTGAGCTTGGACATGCCAGTGGGCACTGATGAGGAAGCCCCTCTGGGAGACTTCATCGAGGACTCAGAGGCAACTGATGCCGAGGAGGCAGTAGTCGCTTCCCTGCGTCACCACGATGTCCGCAAGGTTCTGTCCACTCTCGAGATTCGAGAGCAGGAGGTTATTAAGCTCCGCTACGGTCTCGACGACGGCCTGCCCCGCACGCTGGATCAGATTGGCCGCCACTTTGGCCTGTCTCGCGAGCGCGTCCGCCAGATTGAGCGGGAAGTTATGTCCAAGCTGCGCGAGGGTGACCGTGCTGACAAGCTGCGTGAGTACGCAAACTAACGCCACATGGCGGTGACATCGATAGGGTTACCAATTTCAGCCCTGAGATAGAGCTGGACTTCAATGCCGACCCCGTGCGGGAGTTTCATCCACACTGACGGTCGGCGTTTTCGTCTGCAAGTCGAACTTTCGACATCGGGTACGCTCCCTTCCGTCTCAGCAGCGCCCACCGAACCAAGCTTTTCGCTGACTAATCGGCACCAAAACCACTGGATTTGCGAGCCCTAACATCTTTCTTACGCAAGTGTGGTTATCCTAATACTTGAGTGAAAACTTTTAAGACTGTGTTATCGGAGGAAAACCGTGAGGGATTTGGTTGACACCACGGAAATGTACTTACGTACGATTTTCGAACTCGAAGAAGAGGGCATCATTCCTTTGCGTGCTCGCATTGCCGAACGCCTTGAGCAGTCGGGGCCGACCGTTAGCCAAACCGTTGCGCGCATGGAGCGCGATGGCCTTCTCGTAGTTGCCCCAGATCGCAGCTTGCAGCTTTCCGACGAGGGCCGCAGGCTAGCCACGGCTGTCATGCGTAAGCACCGCCTAGCAGAGCGCCTACTTACGGATGTCATTGGCCTCGAATGGGACAAGGTTCACGATGAAGCCTGCCGCTGGGAGCACGTAATGAGTGACGAGGTCGAGCGCAAGCTTCTCGACGTGCTTGACTCTTACACACGCTCCCCATTCGGCAATCCGATTCCCGGTTTGGAAGACCTCGGTGGCACTAAGCCGCTTGAACCGTTAGAGAACGTTCGCCGATTGTCGGACCTAAACCCCGGTGAATACACCATTGAAATCGTCCAGATTAACGAGATCCTGCAGGTCGAGCAGAGCTACATGAAGCGTCTCCACAGGGCCGGAATTATGCCGGGTACTGAGGCGCTTGCCGAGGTTGCTGCTGGTCGAGTAACTCTCGCCCGCGGTGATCATTCTCTTGACATTCCGGATACTCTGTCTCACGCGATTATGGTGATTATCAAATGAAACTCCTAGTCACTGGTGGTGCCGGCTACGTCGGTAGCGTTTGCTCGGCAGTATTGATTTCTCTTGGCCATGACGTCACCATTCTGGACAACTTCTCTGTTGGCAACCGTGATGCGGTACCGGAGGGCGCAACCTTGGTCGAAGGTGATGTGGCGGACAAAGCCTACGAGGTTTTGTCCTCCGACAGGTTCGACGGCGTCGTTCATTTCGCTGCGAAATCGCTTGTTGGTGAGTCTGTCGAAGTTCCTTCCGACTACTGGCACAACAATGTGGGCCAGACCCTGAAGCTACTCGACGCGATGCGTGATACCGGCACGAATAACCTGGTGTTCTCCTCGACAGCCGCGACCTACGGTGAACCAGAGAAGACACCAATTACCGAAGACATGCCAACCGCGCCGACCAACCCTTACGGTGCCACCAAGCTGGCCATGGACTACGCTATCGCGTCTTACGCCAAGGCATACAACATCGGTGCTACCAGCTTGCGTTACTTCAATGTGGCGGGTGCCTGGGGCGGTTTTGGCGAAAACCGTGAGGTGGAAACTCACCTCATCCCACTGGTACTGCAAGTTGCGCTCGGTCACCGCGACAAGATTATGGTCTTTGGCAATGACTGGTCGACTCCGGACGGCACCGCGGTGCGTGACTACATCCACATCAAAGACCTCGCCGATGCGCATGTCTTGGCACTGGAGTCCAACACGCCGGGAACCCACCGTATCTTTAACCTCGGTTCCGGCGACGGCTTTTCAGTTCGCCAGGTCATTGAGACCTGCCGTAAGGTCACCGGTCACCCGATTCCCGCTGAGGATGCACCGCGTAGAGCCGGTGATCCGGCAACCCTTATTGCCTCTTCTCAGCGCGCCATGGACGAGCTCGGATGGAAGCCCAATCACACGGAGCTGGAGACCATCGTCACCGATGCATGGGAGTACACCAAGACCCTCGGCGACCGAGCCCACTCGGCGCACCGCTAGGTACTGCAGCACAGCTTGCAGGGGCGCTAATCAATACGCGGCATTTTCACCTTGTATACCCTGCGCAGTACCTCTTGTGCTGCACCAAGAATTGTGCCGACGCACCTCGGTACAATTTGATTGGCGACCGCAATTTCCAGCAACTGAGTCAGTGAATGATTCGGTTGCTCACCCGCTGCCTCATCGAGGGCTGTTTGCGCATAGTTCTCCAGCCCAGCCGCGAACTTTGCGATGGCAAAACATGCTAAAGCGTTTGCACGCAGGCTGCCGCGGTGGACGATTGCGGCCTCGCGCCAGATTTCTCCCATTGATTGCGCCAACTGCGTAGTAATGAAAATCATGGACATATCGCGCAAGGTGACGTTGGTCAATGCTGCAGCAATCGCATATCCTGCGGTTTCATCGCGAACCGCCTCATGCGCATCCAGCACACCATCGGCCACGTTTTCCACGGCGGTTTTTAACATGTCGAAGTGCTCAATGAGCGCGGGATTGTCCGAACCAATTTTGAGCTTTTTCGGCTGCTCAACGGCTGTCGCTCGTTCCCGGAGGCGTTCAATCAGAGCCCTGTCTTTACTGTCGCGGAATTGGCCACCTCGAAAATAGCTGCGGTACTCCTCATAGTTTTTGAAAATCTGCTCTCCCTGCCGAGAGATTAGATTTGCATTCTCGGTCATCAGACTGTCACCGACAATGCCGACGATCTCTCCCTGCTCGTCCGTGACAACTTCCCCCGCAGCAATAGTGGCAACGCCCGCCAAACGCACCCCATGCAGGCCGCCTTCTCGCAGCCAGCCTGTAATAGGTGTGGAGTCCTTTTCAATCCCCCAGGATTCGTCGATGATAAACACATCTGCGTGAGTGCATCCTTCATCGAGGAGGAAATCCGCAGCTGCCCGCACCAACTCAGGATTGCTCTCCATCGAGGCCACATCCTTAATCAGCATCGGGCCAGCATGCGCTGTCGGATCAAACTCGACCTTGCCATCGATGAGATCTTCGACCTGTTGACGATACAACGCCGCAATCACTACCTGCCCCCGCGGATAGAATCCAACGATTCCCGGCAGGTTCGTCAGAAAAACACTCGGCTCAATTTCAGGCATTTGTCCTGCACCGAAGTTCTTTTTGTTTCCCATTGATTCCTTCCCCCTTTTCCCCCATTGGAATAGCTCGACAGCGGACAATCCTCTCGCCATCTGGTGGCTCCCATTGTTATCGAATCCGCAACAACCTTGCTTGTGCGCGACCGGAACAATCGGCCCATCTGTGGACTACTTTCAACTTGTGGATAACTGGAATAATTTCTGCGGTATTGTGGTTGTTTACTTCAAATGACGAAAAAAGTGATGCAGGAGGTAGTCGTACGTGAGTAATCCGACCGACAAGCCTCAGGGCAATATGTACGAGGTAGTTTTCCCTGTTCCTGACGTAACGGGAAGCGAGGGGCATCTGACCCTGGTCATTGCACTTAGCGGTTATGCGGATGCCGGTAATGCCGTCTCGGACTCAGCTAGTTTCCTCTTGGATGCTCTCGAGCACCGTCCATTGGTGAACTTTTCTATCGACGAGCTGATTGATTATCGTTCCCGCCGTCCCGCTGTGACGATGAACCACGACCAGATTGTGGATGTATCCGATTTGAACCTGTCGCTCAATGTGGTTCGCGACAACGTCGGCAAGCCGTTTTTACTGCTTTCTGGCCCTGAGCCAGACATGCGGTGGGAGGCTTTCTCAACAGCCGTTGCAGATTTGGCAGAGCGCTACGATGTCGGTCGGACTTTGTCGCTGTACTCGGCGCCGATGACGGTTCCGCACACCCGACCGCTGGGCATTATCGCCCATGGCACCGATAAGCGGAAACTCGGTGATATGCATACTTGGGGCAACCGTGTCACGGTTCCAGGTGCTGCGAGCCTGAACATTGAGTACGAGCTCGCAAGCCGCGGTTGTGATGCCTTTGGTTTCACCGCACAGGTGCCACACTATGTCGCGGCCTCTGAGTATCCGCTGGCGTCACTGCGGCTGTTGCAGGAGGTAGCAAAACTAGCCAAGCTCGAGCTCCCGCTTGAGGCATTGGAGAAGGAATCCGCGCGGGTGGCGGAGCTGCTCAATACGCAGACGAATGATTCGGGCGAGGTCTCTCAGCTGGTCAATCTTCTCGAGGAACAGTACGACCAGGAAGTTCAACGTCGTCAAGAGCTGGAGGCATCTCCCCTGCTTGGGCCTAACGGCGAGATGCCTTCGGCCGACGAGATTGGCGCGGAGTTCGAGAAGTTCCTCGCTTCTCAACCGCTGCGTCCAGTAGAAGATTCTTCCTCGCTTGACGACGAGCCGGAGACCCCGGCCAATGCAGATTCCTCGGCAACTACATCAGAGGACACTGACGCACGCTCGGAAGAACCCGAGTCAGCCTCGGCGGATGATAGGTCAGCGGAGTTTTCTGCAGACGACACTGACGAACAGCCTGAGTCAGAACAGCCTGAGCCTGAACAGTCTCGAGAAGAGCAGGCGGAAAGCGAAGAATCCGGTGAACCGGAAAAGCCTCGCCGTCGGCGGGGCTGGAAGCCCTGGTTCCGCTTCTAATCCGGGGTTACCGCTAGGGTGGGAAGCGTGTCACTATCTGAAATGCTTCCCGACCTAGCTGAGGTTCCTGAGTCCCTCTTCGACGATGCGATTATGGACTCGTTCATTGCCTGGACCAGGGATCAGGGCATCACGCTCTACCCTGCCCAGGAGGAGGCCGCTATTGGTCTCGCTGGTGGCGACCACGTCATCCTTGCCACCCCAACGGGGTCGGGTAAGTCGATGGTGGCTATCGCTGCCCACTTCTGCGCCCTCGCTCGTGGCCAGCGCAGCTTTTACACAGCGCCTATTAAGGCCTTGGTCAGCGAGAAGTTCTTTGCCCTCTGCGAGGTCTTTGGCGCTGAGAATGTCGGTATGATGACCGGCGATGCCACCGTCAACGGTGGTGCACCCATCATCTGCGCAACTGCGGAAATTGTCGCCAATATCGCGCTGCGCGACGGGGCCGACGCCGATATTGACCAGGTGGTAATGGATGAATTCCACTTCTATGCGGATCCCGATCGTGGCTGGGCATGGCAAGTGCCCTTGCTCGAGCTTTCCCGTTGCCAATTCTTGTTGATGTCCGCCACTCTCGGCGACACTCAAAAGTTTGAGGCGGATCTGAAGGAACGCACGGGACTCGACGTCAACCTCGTTACAGGTACTACGCGCCCGGTACCGCTGGATTTCCACTATGTCTACACACCAGTTCATGACACGCTGGCAGAGTTGCTGGAATCCGGCAAAGCCCCAATCTACATCGTCTTTTTCTCCCAGCGCCAAGCAGCTGAACAGGCCCAAGCACTGACCGGTCTGAAGCTGCTGACGAAGGAGGAAAAGGAGCGGATTCGCGAAGAGATTGGCGATTTCCGGTTTACCACGGCCTTTGGTCGAGTGCTTTCCAAGTTGGTGCGCCAGGGCATTGGCGTCCACCATGCGGGAATGCTGCCGAAGTACCGTCGTTTAGTTGAGCGTCTCTCTCAGACTGGTCTGCTGAAGGTCATCTGTGGCACGGATACTCTCGGCGTCGGCATCAACGTGCCTATTCGCACGGTGCTGATTACCGGTTTGGCCAAGTTCGATGGCCGTCGTAGCCGTATTCTCAAGTCACGCGAGTTCCACCAGATTGCTGGACGCGCCGGCCGTGCTGGCTACGACACCGAGGGCACCGTAGTTGTCGAAGCACCTGAACACGAAATCGAAAACGCCAAGCTGCGGCGCCGGGCCGGCCAGGATGAGGCCAAACTGAAGAAGTTGAGGCTGAAGTCCGTTCCCAAGGGCGAAGTGACATGGTCGGAGAAGACCTTCGACAAAATCGTTTCTCAGCCACCGGAGCCGCTGACCAGTCGCTTTGCAGTTACCAACGGTATGTTGCTCAACGTCATTGCACGTGGTGGCGATACCTACGAACACATGCGTCATCTGCTGCGCACCAATCACGACACCCGCCACCAACAAAATGAGGCTATTCTGACCGCAATTGAGCTCTACCGCGGTTTGGTCAACGCGGGAATCGTCGTCACGCATGGCGAAGGCGATGACTGCCGCCCCGAGCTGACAATGGAGCTGCAGCGTGACTTCGCGCTCAATCAGCCGCTGTCGCCTTTCGCCATCGCCGCGCTCGAACTGCTGGATAAGGACAGCCCGAACTACGCGCTCGATGTCATCAGTGTCTTTGAATCAATTCAAGAAGACCCACGCCCACTGCTCATCGCGCAGCAGAAAAAGGCGCGAGGAGAAGAAATCGCCGCGCTCAAGGCCGAAGGCGTTGATTACACCGAACGTATGAACATCGTCGAAGACATCACATGGCCGATGCCGCTTGCCGACGAGCTGGAGGGCGCATTCGACACCTATGCTCAAGGTCACCCATGGGTGCGTGAGTTTTCGCTGTCGCCCAAGTCTGTGGTACGCGAGATGGTGGAAAAGGCCATGACTTTCTCGGACGTAGTATCTGAGTACGGAATTGCCCGCTCCGAAGGTATTTTCTTGCGCTACCTCACCGATGCCTGGCGCACTTTGCGACACACTCTCCCACCGGAAGCCGCTAACGAGGAACTCCGGGACATTGTGGAATGGCTCGGCGAGCTCGTTGTGCAGGTGGATAACTCCCTGGTGGATGAATGGGCGCAGATGGCCGATCCGGACAAGCCATTGGACGAGGAAACTCTCAAGGAAGCGGCTTTTGGCACCGACGAGTCGCGGCCCCTTACCGGCAACGAGCGCGCATTCACCCGTATGGTGCGCAATCTCATGTTCCGCCACGTGCAGCTCTTTGCCTTTGAAAAGGAGGAGGAGCTGGCCGACCTGGACAACTACCTCGACGACGCACCTGATTGGCCTGCCGCGATGGATCACTACTTCGATGAATACGATGACCTAGGAATCGATGCAAAGGCTCGCGGCGGCGATATGATTTCGATTGACCGCTCGGCTGGTGAGGGCCTATGGCATGTGATCCAGATACTCGATGATCCCGAGGGCGACCACGGGTGGCGCTTTGAAGCGGACGTTGACTTGGCTGCATCTGATGAACACGGCGAGGTCAGGTTGGCATCGCTGCGAATTATTCAGGGATAAATGCAAAGGCCGGGCTGCAACTAGCAGCCCGGCCTTTGCGTATTTTTGTTCGCGACTACTGCTTGCGCCAAGAGAGCTTTAGGCGACAGCGTCTATGTATGCCTGCCGTACCAGTTCGGCGATTCGATTGAACTCGCCGCCGCGTACCGATGATGCGCGGTGAACCAGTCCAATGGTGCGTCCCGGTCGTGCCGGACCTTCGAATCGCGCAACAGCCAGGCCGGGACGGTCGGCCTCAATCTTGACAGCCGATTCCGGTACAAGCGACTGCCCCAACCCACCGGCAACACACTGCACGACGGTCGATAGAGAAGCCGCCCGTGTTTCCAAGCTGGAGATCTCACCGTGAACAGCATCGACCTTGCGACAAATATCCAACACTTGATCACGCAGGCAATGACCGTCGTCAAGCAGGAGCAAGTCCAAGTCCCTGATCGCCTCAAGCTTTACGTCTTCCTTACCTGCCAGCGGATGATCCTCTGGCACGACGATGTAGAACTCCTCGTCGTAGAGGTAAATCTCTTCAAAGGAAGGCACATCGGACGGCAGTGCCATGATGGCTGCATCAATGGTGCCGGAGCGAAGTGATTCGATGAGGCGCTCGGTCGGCTCTTCGACGATCCTAGGCTTTAGATCTGGCAGCTCGTCACGAACCAACTGGAGGAAGTTGGGCAGCACGTATGGAGCAACCGTGGGGATAACACCAATGGATAGTGGGCCGGACAAATCATCTGTACGGCCAGAGGCGCGAGCAACGATCTCGTCAACAATTTCAGATGCTTGGCGTGCATATGGAATCAGTCCGCGACCGAGTGGCGTCACCAGCACTCGGCGAGTCGAACGCTCTACAAGCTGCACCCCCAGTCCCTGTTCAAGGGTGGAAAGCGCTTGTGACAGGCTGGGCTGTGAAATGCCGAGGCGGGCAGCGGCTTGACCGAAGTGACCGGTATCGGCAATCGCGACAAAGGCACGTAACTGAGGCAAAGTGGGCCGATAATCTCTATTACGCATACCTATAAGCCTACACGAGCTTATTAACTTTTTCCTCTTGACGGTTCGGGAACCCATAGGCATAATGGCGTGTGACCCCAAAAAGGAATACATTCAGGAGGATTCCATGGCAATTTTGACTGTTGGCGACAAGTTCCCCGAGTTTTCTCTGACCGCTCTCAAGGGCGGCAACCTGCGTGATGCAAACGCTTCTTCCCCGGATGACTACTTCGAGCAGGTAACCAATGAGTCCTACGAGGGTAAGTGGAAGGTCGTCTTCTTCTACCCGAAGGACTTCACCTTTGTCTGCCCGACTGAGATTGCTGCATTCGGCAAGCTGAACGAGGAATTCGAAGACCGCGACACCGTTATTCTCGGCGGCTCTGGCGACAACGAGTTCTCGCACTTCAACTGGCGTGCAACCCACGAGGAACTGCTGGACATCCCGTTCCCGATGTTCTCCGACATCCGCCACGACCTGATGCGTGCACTCGGCGTCGAGAACGCTGACGGTGTTGCAGACCGCGCAACCTTCATCATTGACCCGGACGGCATCATTCAGTTCGTCTCCGTTACCCCGGACGCTGTCGGCCGTAACGTTGACGAGGTTCTGCGTGTTCTCGACGCTCTTCAGTCTGAAGAGGTCTGCGCATGTAACTGGCAGAAGAATGACCCGACCAAGAACATCGACAAGATGGACGTTCTGAAGCAGGAGCTGAAGTAACTCATATGAGCATCGATAACCTTCGTTCCGGTCTACCGGGGTACGCCAAGGACATGAAGCTGAACCTTGGCACTCTTACCCGTTCTACGGAACTCTCCGAGCAGCAGCTGTGGGGTACCCTGCTTGCATCCGCTGCTGCAACCCGCAACGAGACCGTTCTCTCCGAGATTGCTGAGGAAGCCAAGGAGCACCTGTCTGCCGAGGCTTTCGAGTCTGCGCTTGGTGCGGCCACCGTTATGGGCATGAACAACGTTGCTTACCGCACTCGCCACATGCTCGGTGATGACTACGCACAGGTCAAGTTCGGCCTGCGCATGAACATCATCTCCAATCCGGGTGTCGAGAAGGAAGACTTCGAGCTGTGGTCTCTGGCAGTTTCTGCCATCAACGGCTGTGAAGCTTGCGTGACTTCTCACGCAAAGGTCGTCCGCGATGCTGGTCTGACCAAGGAGCAGGTCTGGGAAGCTGTGAAGATTGCAGGCACCGTCTCTGGTGTTGCACAGGCTGTCTTCGCTGAGGCTACCCGCTAAATATTCGGAGCATAGGTTCGGCTTTTGATAGCCGAACGCTCCCCGGCAGGATTACCTGCTAATGAAAGAGCGTCCAAGGAACTAATTTGTACCGGTTCCTTGGGCGCTATTTCTTGTTCGTTTTTGGCTACTGCTGTGGCGGGTAGTAACCCGGATTCTCCTGGGCTTCATTAACTACTCGACGGCCACCGATGAGCTGGCGATAGATATGTACTTGCACGAGGAGAGCAAGCGGGACTGTGTACAACATACCGATATAGAAGAGCATTGCGCCTGCGGAAGAAACAATCGACGTCAGAATGAATGCAACGAGCATCGTCCAATACTGAGGCTTCACCAAGCGCCATGCGACGACCGGAGCCTCAAGTGCTGTTGCTCGACCATCGAAAACAAGTAGTGGCATAGTCGCTGTAATTGGCATGATAAAAATCGACGTCAGCAACAAGACCAAGTAGCCCAGCGGAATCATCGCCGCGGCAGCTTCACTACCGTTGGCGGACAGGGATACTCCAGCGATGAAGAGCACCATCCCCGGAAGCATGGCGAGCAGTCCCACCAGGAACGTGACAATGTAGGCGCCAATCAGAGATCCCCACCGGTTTACACGGAAAAAAGTACCGTAGCTCGGCACTCGCCCATCGATAGCTTCGAATGCACCGCGCAGCATAAATGCCTGCATCGCGAACATGCCCACGGCAAATAGGAGTGCCATCGCGCCGAGAGTCGCGAACATTGATCCTAAATCCTCAAACGGAACATCGCCTGGATAGTTCGGCTCAAAGTCCGGATCGAAGTCACCAGATGCAAAGAGAATTGCCGCTGCGCCAACAATTAGGGCGACTAGTACGGCGAAGAACGTCAGCATGATGCCAAGCCAGGACGCAAAATTGCTGTTTAGACTACGAAACGCCGCGGAAAAGGCACTTCCAATGTCGACCTTCGTCGGCCCTTGTGCCACCGGCTTCACCGGTGGCTCGTCCCCTCCGGGCATGTTGACACCTGGAGCAAGCGCGCCGGCTGCAGGATTCCCACCTGCCGGTTGCTGCCAATAGCTCGAGCCTGCACCATAGGGTTGCCCGCCGTAACTATCGTGCGACTCGCCAGTTCCATAAGAAGGAATTTCGCCATAAGCCTGTTCACGGCCGTAAGCCTGATTCCACTGTGGCGAATCCTCTGGTCCACGCGGGCCATGTTGTGCGTCCGAATCGAACCCGTAAGGGTTGTAGTCCTGCGAACCATTGTTGGGAAAACCGTGACTCTGGGAGTCATAGTTATTGGACTCATTGTCCCGGCTGCCGTCACCGTAAGGATCGTTGTTGCTATATGGATCGTTTGGGGTACTCATGAAGCAAATTGCTCCTGCCAAATTGACGGATACATACAAATAATGCGCACAACGGACTATACGTGAGACAAGCCATTGATGAGTTTTTAAAGGCCGAAGTATAAGTCACATTGTGCGCATGGACGCACTTAATTGGAGGTTCCTACACGAGCTCCACCGCGGCGACTCCCTCGAATGGGGCCAGCGTATCACCGACGCCCAACGCGCTACCACGCACGATGATGTCATACTTGCCCGGCGCGACTCCCGCGGTCTCCCAAGTGACCTTGGCGGTGGTGTAAATACCGTCCTTGGCAAATTCAATGACAGTTGCCTGGTCCCAGTCGTCGGAGACAATCTCACCGCGGTCGTTCTTGATAAGTAGGTAGCCGTCTTCCAGTCGCAAGTCGTTGTTTGGGTTTGCCGCGACGAATTGAGCAACGGCCTTCTGCCCTACCGTCACGCTTGCTGTGGATTCAAGCACGTCACCAAAATTCTTTCCGATTGGCGCGGAATCGATAATTTTTCCTCCTGCTGGCGAAGGCGGGATGATGCCAGTGAGATCGCCTGCAGCGCTTCCCGGATCGACAGCCATGCCGTCGGCAAGCGCGTGAGCGAGATCGTGATAGATGGAGATCATCGCACTGAGCGTGTACTTGCCGAAAGCGGTTGCGCCGCCCTCGTAGTCCTGCTGATCGTATTCCTCTGGGGTAACGACATAGTGTCCATAGCTGTTGGTGTAGCCCTGGCAGATGACAGTGTCGATTGGAACACCGAGGACTTCAGCGACGTGTTGACGCATGCGATAACCCGACATCGTGGTGGGTTCAAGGCCGTTGGTAATCAAGGTGAAGCCACCGATCCGGGTGATGGAGAACATGTGGGTCTGCTGGAGAAGACCATCGATGTAGCCGACGGGTAGCAGACATTCTTTCTCGCCCTGAATCTCTCGGATGTTTTTCGGAAGTACGACGTTGTTGAGCTGACGTACCCACGGTGTGCCTCCACGCTCGCCCTCGTTGAAACCTAGGGCGGGTTCGCCGCCGCCGTCTTCCTGGCTACTGGCGGCAAAGGCTGCACCTAGGATTGCAGGTCCAGTGCGGTGTGGCTGGCCATCGGGAGTGAATTGGCCGTCGATGTCGACATCGCCAAGGTTGACCCACTTGTGGACGGTGGAGATGCCGCCTCCTGGCAGTGCAATGGTCTGGCCTTGGGTCGCGTCAATCTGACGCTGTCCCAGAATGCGGGCGGACTCTGCTTCGTCTCCGTTGCCTGGGCCCGAATTTGGCACGAGCCCCATGTTCGGGCTGATGTCACCCGGGCAGGACATGGTGAATGCGGCAACGAAGGGAGCATCGGCCGGCTCACGGTGAGTGACCCCATGGTCAACCTCGACTTTCCAAGCTGCGTAGCCCTTGTTGTCGCCGTCGATGATGGTGTGCTCGGGGCCGAAGGTGGTCGGATGAATTCCGTACCAGTTAATGAAGCCGACTTCGCGACCACCCCGACTGACATGTAGCGTATGGCTTTCCGGGTTCACTCCCTCGGGGAAGCGACGCAGTTCTTCTTCAGGGTTACGCTTGAATGCCTGCAGGGAACGGTTGACACCCGCGTCCTTGGCAATCCCCTTAGTCAAGTGGATAGTCGACGGCTGATAATCGGCGTGTGCACGTTCAATAGCCTTGACCACACCGACGACTACAGCTTCGAAGGTAACGGGACGGAATCCGAGAGTAGTTAGATCGACCATAAGGTGGCCCGATGTACCGCCCGGCGCAACGTGCGTGTGAGATGCGCAGATAAGCACATTGCCCTCATGGTAGAGGTCTCCGAAGAGAGCCCGAAGACGCCGCAGAACTTCCATCTGGATGGACTGGAACATGAGCCCCATATCTGCGGTGACGTGGACGACGCGGTTGTCGTTATCATCGCCGAAAATGAAAGCACGTGCCATCTGGCGCAGACGCAGACCCGAGGTGGTCTGATCCATGACCGCATACCCGTTCATGCCAGCACCGAGTGGTTCGCCGGTCATGTCGGCCATTCCTCGACCGACATTCAAATTGGTACTCGAGTTCCCCGAGGCTGCAGAAGCCCCGTTTGCAGGAACGGCGCTTGCCTTCGGTGCACCACTTACGGCGGGCATCATAGTCGCAGCAGATACTGCCGTTGCACCGACGAGGAAGCCTCGCCTCCCCACTTGGTACGGGGTGCGTGCGGTTGGTTCTGCCGAATTCGGCGACGATGCCATCTGGGGATCGAGCATGTCACATCCTCTTCATATTTCTTTTTGGATAGCAATACTTTGGACTTTAATCAGACGATTCCCGACGCGTGGCCTAATAAGCCAAACTCTCCAAAAATTTTCCCCGAGATACCAGTAACCGTTACCACATTCGCGATGCGGTATCACTACGATGGACACAGTAGAATTTTGCAATCGCTAGCGCGCTCCCCGTAGACACAACTTCAGAAAGGGCACCATGGCTCAGGCTGTCGGTTTTAACCGCGAGAAGTACATCGAAATGCAATCCGCTCACATTAAGAAACGGCGCGCAGACATCGCAGGTGAAGGCGGCAAGCTCTATCTCGAAATGGGAGGAAAGCTATTTGATGACATGCATGCCTCGCGTGTCCTCCCCGGCTTCACACCTGACAATAAAATCGCTATGCTCGATCGCCTCAAGGACGATTTGGAAATCATGGTGTGCATCAATGCCAAGGATTTGGAGCGTCACAAGGTCCGCGCTGACCTCGACATCACCTACGAAGATGATGTGCTACGCCTCGTCGATGTCTTTCGTGAACGCGGGTTTGTAGTCGGCAGCGTCGTCGTCACGCAGCTTTCCGACGACAACACCTTGGCGAACAATTTCATCGCGCGCCTGCAACGACTCGGATTGAACGTAATCCGCCATCGCACTATCGAGGGCTATCCGACGAATACCGAGAAGATTGTCAGCGAGACTGGCTTTGGAATCAACGAGTGGGCGCAGACGACACGGGACTTGGTCGTCGTCACAGCGCCGGGCCCAGGATCCGGAAAACTGGCGACCTGCCTATCGCAGATTTACCACGACCACAAACACGGGATTCGTTCCGGTTACGCGAAGTTTGAGACCTTCCCTATCTGGAACCTGGCGCTCGAACACCCGGTAAATCTGGCCTACGAGGCGGCAACGGCTGATCTCGATGACATCAATCTCATCGACCCTTTTCATTTGGCCGCCTATGACACCAAGGTCACCAGCTATAACCGCGATGTCGAGGTCTTCCCACTGCTGCGCACTCTGTTGGAGAAGCTCGCGGGCGAGTCACCGTACAAGTCACCGACCGACATGGGCGTCAATATGGCCGGTTACTGTATCGACAATGACGAAGTGTGCCGAGAGGCATCCAACCAGGAAATCGTTCGCCGTTACTACAAGGCTCTTGTCGACGAACATAAGAACAGTGCAGATGACGAAGTGTCGCAGCGCATTGCCATGATTATGAGCAAGGCCAACGTGTCGACAGCTGCCCGCCGAGTCGTAGCACCAGCTCTTGAAGTTGAGAAATCTACCGGGGCACCGGGCAGCGCAATCGAATTGCACGACGGCACAATCATCACTGGCAAGACCTCTGAACTGCTCGGATGCTCAGCAGCAATGCTCCTCAACGCTCTCAAGAAGCTCGCCAATATCGACCCGGACTTGCACTTGCTCTCCCCTGCTGCGATTGAGCCAATTCAAACGCTTAAGACGCATCACCTGGGCAGCCGCAACCCCCGCTTGCATACCGACGAGGTCCTCATCGCCCTTTCCGTGTCGGCGGCCACCAGCGACGATGCCCGCGCAGCCCTCGCCGAACTGAAGAACCTTCGAAACTGCGATGTCCACACCACCACCATTCTGGGCAGCGTGGACGAAACAATTTTCCGTAACCTCGGTGTCCTAGTTACTTCGGAGCCCAAGTACCAGAAGAAGGCTCTCTATCAGAAGCACTAAACCAGACCAGCAGCTCACGCCGAAAATAGGATAACTGGGAGAGCAGACTAGAATAGTCCCCGTGAGCATCAGCAAGATTCTTCTGTACTACCAGTTCGCCCCGCTGTCCGATCCGCGTGCCATCATGTTGTGGCAGCGCGATCTTTGCGAGTCGTTAGGGCTCAAGGGCCGCATTCTGGTGTCTGAGCACGGCATCAATGGCACCGTCGGCGGTGATCTCGATGCCTGTAAGAAGTACATCAAGAAAACCAAGCAGTACCCCGCTTTTCACTCCATGCAGTTCAAATGGAGCGAAGGCGGCGCTGATGATTTTCCAAAACTCTCCGTCAAGGTCCGCGACGAAATTGTCGCTTTCGGCGCTCCCGGTGAGCTAAAAGTCGATACCGATGGTGTCATTGGCGGCGGCACACATTTGAAGCCAGAAGAGGTCAATAAACTGGTCGAAGAACGCGGCGACGATGTCATCTTCTTCGATGGCCGCAACGCAATGGAAGCCGAGATTGGCAAGTTTAAAAACGCCGTCGTCCCGGACGTAAAGACCACGCACGACTTCATCGACGAACTGGAATCCGGCAAGTACGACTGGATGAAGGACAAGCCCGTTATCTCCTACTGCACCGGCGGTATCCGCTGCGAAATCCTCTCCGCGCTTATGAAGAACCGCGGTTTCGAGGAGGTCTACCAAATCGACGGCGGTATTGTCCGCTATGGCGAAAAGTTTGGCAATAAGGGTCTGTGGGAAGGCTCTCTCTATGTCTTCGACAAGCGCATGCATATGGAGTTTGGCGATGGCATCGAGGACGAGGACTACGTACAGCTCGGGCACTGCGTCCACTGCGGCAAGCCCACGAACACCTTCCAGAACTGCATCAACGAAGATACCTGCCGTCGTCAGGTGCTTATCTGCGATGACTGCTGGGAGCACACCGAGACACAGCACTGTGGGCGCGAGGACTGCAAGGAAGTTGCCGAGGGGCTAGCAGCTGCGAACTAGGGCGCTCCGAGCTGCCATCGGACTATCTCAAGCGCCTCTCAATCAGCACAGATGTGGGTTGTCTGCCAAGACACAGCTAATCTAGTAGGCAACCATGACTACTCCTAGCCGTTCTGATAAACCAGCTCCACGTGCCCAGTCGGGAAACCACCACTCCGGCCACCGCAATTCCGCCAAGCCGCAGCGCTCTGGCAAGCCTGCTAAGGACACGCGCAAAAAAGAGCTCTACCAGCTCGCTGATCAATTGCCGATTCGGGAAGCCCAGTCCTTCCGGCGCCGGCTAAAGCGAGCATCCGCGCCGAAGGCGCTGTCTGCAATCTCTGCAGACCTAAACTTTGCGCTGGAGCGGTTAGAAGATCGTCGTAAAGCGATTCCTCGCATCACCTACCCTGCCCAGTTGCCGGTGTCCGCGCGCCGCGACGACATTGCAGAGGCAATTGAAAATAATCAAGTCGTCATTATCGCTGGTGAGACCGGCTCTGGTAAGACTACGCAGATCCCGAAGATATGCCTCGAACTGGGTCGCGGCGTGCGGGGCAAGATTGGTCACACTCAGCCACGTCGTATTGCGGCGCGTTCCGTAGCGGAGCGCATCGCCCATGAGCTGGGCGAAAAGATTGGACAGCATGTCGGTTATGCCGTGCGTTTTGATGACCGCGTGGGCAAGGATACCTGTATCAAACTGATGACCGACGGTATCCTGCTGGCCGAAATTGGCCGCGACCGGCTGCTCCGTGAATACGACACCATCATCATCGATGAGGCGCACGAACGCAGCCTCAACATCGACTTCCTGCTGGGATATTTAAAGCATATTCTGCCGCAGCGCCCAGATCTGAAGATTATTATCACTTCGGCGACGATTGACCCCGAGCGGTTCGCTCGTCATTTCGCGCCTGACGACGAGCATTCTGCGCCCATCATCGAGGTGTCAGGGCGCACCTACCCGGTGGAAATCCGCTATCGCCCGCTGGTGCGGAATGTTGTTGCGAAGAATGGGCAGGAAAAGGAAGTCGCCATTGAGCAGATCGATGGTGTTATCGCTGCGTGTGAAGAGCTGATGCGGCTTGGTGACGGCGATATCCTGGTGTTCTTTTCGGGTGAGCGAGAGATCCGAGAAGCTGCCGAAGCCATCGAGGGCAAGCATTGGAAGGGTGTAGAAGCCGTTCCACTATTCGGTCGGCTATCTAATGCAGAGCAGCATCGGATCTTCACTCCGCATTCTGGGCGTCGCATTGTGCTGGCGACCAACATTGCGGAAACGTCGCTGACAGTACCGGGTATCGAGTACGTCGTCGATACTGGCACAGCACGCATTTCGCGCTACTCCACCCGGACAAAAGTTCAGCGCCTGCCGGTTGAGGACATCAGCCAGGCATCCGCGAATCAGCGCTCCGGACGCTGTGGTCGTGTGGCTGATGGTGTGGCGATTCGTCTCTACAGCGAAGAGGATTTTCTCTCTCGCCCCGAGTTTACGGATCCGGAGATTCTGCGCACCAATCTCGCTTCGGTTGTACTGCAAATGATTTCGCTGCGGCTTGGCGCGATTGAGGAATTCCCCTTTGTCCAGCCACCAGAGCACAAGGCAGTCCGCGATGGCATAAACCTGCTCACGGAGCTTCAGGCTATTACCACCAAATCGGGGTCTGGAGGAGGACGTGAATCAGGCTCTGGCCCCAACTCCGGCGTCCCCGAGCTGACGGACATTGGCCGACAGATTGCGCGGATCCCAGTTGACCCGCGTCTTGCCCGCATGCTGGTTGAAGGGTACGAGAACACCACTCTTGGGGCGGTAACCGTCATTGTCGCCGCGTTGTCTCTGCAGGATGTCCGCGAACGTCCGCTGGAGTTCCAGGCTCAGGCAGATCAGCTACATGCCCGTTTTAAGGACACCACCAGCGACTTCAACTCCCTGCTAAAGCTCTGGGAGTATCTGGAGGAAAAGCGCCGCGAGCTCAGCGGTAACCAGTTCCGCAAGATGTGCAAACGCGAGTACCTCCACTATCTGCGTGTTCGCGAATGGCAGGATTTGGTGCGTCAGCTTCATCAGGCAACTGCTGAGCTGGGCTGGAGCCTGTCGGCGCGCAGCTCAACTAGTGGCGTTGACAATCCCGATGAGGTTGCCAAGTCTCTGCTCCCGGGACTGTTGTCCATGATTGGCACTCGTGAGGGCGAAGGTAAGGAGTTCACCGGCACTCGGAATACTAAGTTCCTCATTCACCCCTCGTCCGCGTTGGCAAAGAAGCCGCCTCGCTGGGTGATGGCTGCGGAAATCGTCGAAACCTCGCGCACTTTTGCGCGCAACGTGGGCACGATTCAGCCGCAGTGGGTAGAGAAGGTAGCCCCTCATCTGCTCAAGCACCAGTACTCAGAGCCTCACTGGTCGACTAAGCGCGGTGCAGCGATGGCTTACCAGAAGTCGACGCTCTACGGCGTGCCTGTGGTGGTTGATCGCCTGGTGCCATATCACCGAGTCGATGCCGACGCCGCCCGCTCGATCTTCATTCGCTCTGCGCTTGTCGACGGCGAGTGGAACACACATCACGAGTTCTTCAAGAACAACCAGGACAAACTTGCCGAAGCCGAGAAGATCGAGGAAAAGCAGCGTTCCCGCGGCATTGTCGTCGATGACGACGTGCTCTACGCCTTCTACGACTCCAAGCTGCCCGCCTCAATCACCACGGCCGCCAATTTTGACCGCTGGTGGAAGAAAACTAAGCCCAAGCAGTCGAATCTACTGGACTTTGATCCCAATAAGCTGCTCAACCCCGAAGCCGGAGACATCGATGACAACGCCTTCCCCGAAATGTGGCAGCAAGGCTCGGTCGATTTCTCACTGTCCTATAAATTCGAACCGGGCGCCCCTGATGACGGTGTGACGCTCCGTGTCCCCGTTCCTCTCCTGGCAGGTCTGCGTGAAGATGGCTTCGACTGGCAGGTGCCAGGTCTTCGCGCTGAGCTCGCAGAAGCCTACATTCGCACTCTGCCGAAGGCACTGCGGAAGTCCGTTGTCCCTGCCCCGGATTTCGCACGCCGCGCGCTGGAGACGATGGCTCCGTACTCAGGCCGCTTCGTCGATATTTTTGCCGATGCTTTACGACGACTCGGAGGCTCGGGCATCAATGGTGCAGACTTTGCCCCCTCGAAGCTACCAGCACACTTGCGCTTTAACTACGCGGTGGTAGACCGCCATGGAAAGATTGTCGATCAGAGCCGGGATCTTGCTGCGCTTCGAGACAAGCATGCCACGACGGTCTCAACTGCTGTGTCGAAACGTTCGAAGTCTGCAGCTCGCGAAGCTGTGAAAAAGTGGACTTCAGACAACTTGGGCTCCGTCTCCGAAACGGTCAAAAGTACTGTCGACGGTCAGTCCGTCACGATGTATCCGACGCTGGTGGCCACCAAGGATGGCGTGGCCATCGAGGTCAAACCGACTAAGGCGCAGGCAGAGGCAGAGTTGGCGACCACAAATTTGACGATGTTATTGCGGGATTGCCCAGTAAACGGTGCACAAATGACTAAGGGGCTTCCACTCCAGCAACGTGTTGGCGTGGACGCATGGCCACATGGGGGCGCCGATGGGCTTGTCGAGGACTGCCGTGTCGCCGTGATTCGCGACCGTATGATGGCTGCCGGTGGCCCGGTCCGCGATCCGAAAGAATTTGACAAGCTACTCGAACACGTTCGTTCTGGGGTCGCCTCAGAGGTGCGCCAATTGGTCGTCGGCATTGCCCAGGCGATGCCCCGCTATGTCTCGGTGGTGAATCAGCTAAACAAGTGGGAAGGCGATGCCATTGACGATATGCGTCGCCAGCTGGAGTTCATGTTCCCTAAGGGCGCTGTGGCAAGACACGGTTGGAAGCACCTACGCCATTTGCCACGTTATCTCCAAGCAATGGAGATTCGACTTGACGAAATGAACCGTGACCCGGACCGTGATGCCGAACGTGAAGATGAGGTGACTGAGGCCCGCGAATACTTGGCGACAAAGCTTCAGCAGCTGCCTAAGGCACGTTCGAATTCCGCGGAGGTACGGGATATTCAGTGGCTCATCCAAGAACTGCGTGTCAGCCTTTTCGCCCAACGCTTGGGTACCGCCCAGAGCGTATCCCTAACCCGAGTAAAGAAGCGTGTGGATAAACTGCGTTAGTTCTTTTTAACCTCGCTGCCATCTACCTGCGGTCCTTTCCCCTTCCGCATGCTGGCAATCTCCTGCGCGAAATCGTCGGCGGAGGAAAAGGATTTGTACACTGAAGCGAAGCGGAGATAACCAACTTCGTCCAATTCTTTCAGCGGCTCAAGGATGGCAAGGCCGATATCGTTTGAGTCCACCCGGGGCGTGCCTTTCTCGCGGAGACTCTCCTCCACTTTTTGTGCAAGCTTCTTCAGCTGAGACTCTGATACTTCGCGCCCCTGGCACGCACGTCGAACACCCTGGATAACCTTTTCGCGGTTGAACTCCTCAGGGATTCCATCCCGTTTAACGACCATCAGCTGCGAGCGTTCAATCGTAGAAAAACGTTTGCCGCAATTCAGGCATTCCCTCCGACGACGAATCCCCATACCGTTATCTATCAACCGTGAGTCCAAGACTCGTGTCTGATCATAATGACAAAACTGGCAATACACGGTCTCCAGTCTACGTCCAACCCCAACGCCGGAAACCGGAATGATTATTGCGCGGAGTAGGAAGCGTACGTAGACGTAAAGGTGCTTTCGTCTGCCTGACTTTGTCCCTGTTCATAGACCATGCTGCCGAAAACTCCGAAAAAAGCACCAAGCCCTAGAGCCCATACCGCCATCAAACGAGTCAGGTTAGTGCCTGCGGATACATCACTACGATTGGACTGCTGCGCGCTGCTAACGGATAGAGACGGACGCCCGTAGTTGACCGAGACATGACTGGGCCGCGACCTGTCCCTCCGCATTCGTGCCGATGAAGCCCCATTGCGATTGCGCTGTGCAATACGTGCACGCTGGCCGGGCCGAACGACGTGCTGTGTGCAAGACGCACTACGTTCACCCCACACCAACGGGGCTTTCCGTGTCGTCCGAGCAGGGAGCTCGGAAACTTGAGAAAAGTCAATATCAGATGTGCTGCTAACACCTAGTGCGGTTGAAACCGTAGACATCATGTTTTCTCCCTTTCCAACGTTGACTCTCCCACCGTTGCCGGCCTGGAGAGAATAAGAGTTGTACGACCGTTTCCCGACGCTGTGGAGACTATGTCCAAGGGCGGATGCGAAGAATCCGTCTAACCCCTTTTCATCAAACGACTGTTCGAGCAACTTGTCTTGTTCGATTTATAACACCATGTTCGAACGTTGTCTACTGCTATCCGGATTTATTTTCGATTTTCGACATCAGTACCACCTCCGAGCACGGATAATGTACGTCTTTTCCAAAGAACTCAAGGACGCACGGTGTTCGATGCTCGACGATTCGAACAGTTTTGAGTTATGATTCATTCGAAAGAGTTTGAGAAGGGATGTTCCATGGCTCAAAAGAAGAAAGCGAACCCTAAAACACTCACCGATCGGCAGCGTCGCATTCTTGACGTCATTTCGGATGCCGTCGTACTTCGCGGATACCCACCGAGCATTCGAGAAATTGGGGATGCCGTGGGCTTGAATTCCACCTCGTCGGTGGCATACCAACTCAAGGAGTTGGAAAAGAAAGGCTTTCTCCGCCGCGACCCACACAAACCTCGCGCGGTAAACGTAAGGGATTCGAAGTCCTCAGCTGGCACTTTCACTCCGGTAAAGCCTGGGCCAAAGGCTACTGGCAGCACCCAAACTCCCGAGATGCCAGAGGACATGCCAGAGCCAATCTTCGTTCCTATCGTTGGACAGATTGCGGCTGGCAACCCCATTTTGGCGGAGCAGCATGTGGAAAGTCACATGGCACTTCCGATGGAAATTACGGGCTCTGGCCAGCTATACCTGCTCAAGGTCGTAGGTGATTCCATGGTTGACGCGGGCATTCTCGACGGAGACTGGGTGGTAGTCCGTTCCCAAGACGTGGTCGAACAGGGAGACTTTGTTGCAGCCCTGTTTGAAGATGAAGCAACAGTCAAGGAATGGCACGAAGACGCCGCCGGCAAGTGGCTCATGCCCCATAATCGCGCATTTGACCCACTCCCCGCGGAGCACGCCAAAATCCTCGGCAAGATTGTCAGCGTACTACGCAGCCTTTAATTTCCCACATTTTCGTTGCCCGAAACAGACATAAACGGGCATACTGGAAACAGATAGTAAAGCTGAGTTTTCTTAACAGCTAAGGAGCGGGGAATGTACGCAGAGGAACGCCGCCGGAAGATTGCGTCTTTGACCGCAGTCGAAGGGCGCGTGACGGTCGCTGATCTTGCGGAAGCTTTCGATGTCACGGCAGAGACAATTCGTCGTGACCTAGCTCAGTTGGATGCAGAGGGCGCAGTGCACCGCGTACACGGTGGCGCTGTAGCTACTCGTTCTTTTCAGACCGTTGAGTTTTCAGTTGCCGCTCGAAAGAACGCGCAGAAAGACGCAAAGCTCTCTATTGCCCGCTGTGCTGCGGATTTTCTGCCTGACTCTGGCGGTGGAATTTTTCTCGATGCCGGAACTACCACCGAGGCTCTTGCAGAGCTGATGGTCCACTCCCCTGACAACCGTCGTTGGTCGGTTGTCACAAACTCTCTTCCCAACGCCATCACACTCGCAGGATCAAACCGCATTGAGCTTCAACTCCTTGGCGGCCAAGTTCGCGTCATTACTCAGGCGGTTGCTGGCGATACAGCACTCCGCACTCTTGCGGTTATGCGAGCCGATGTCGCATTCATTGGTTCTAACGCCTTGACAATTGACCACGGTCTTTCTACTGCTGATCCACAGGAAGCTGCGGTAAAGCGCGCGATGATCACGAATGCGCGCAAAGTCATCGTTATGGCGGACTCGACGAAACTCGGCCGCGACTTCCTTGTTAGCTTTGCAGCATTAGAAGATATCGACGTCGTGATTACAGATTCCTCTGCCCCGGAACAATTCGTGAACGACCTCAGGGAGCAAGGTGTCGAGGTCGTGGTTGCTTCATGATCCTGACCTTGACCGTAAATCCGTCAATCGATCGACTTGCTCGACTCGATACGGAGCTCAAACGAGGCGGAGTATTCCGCCTACCAATGGCTGAGGACATGGCTGGCGGCAAGGGAATTAATGTGTCCAAGGCCTTGCACTACGCGGGAGAAAAGACGCTCGCGCTCTACCCGGCATCGGACTCCGGAAAATTCACGCGCCTGTTGGAAGTCTCTGACATACCCCATGAAGCCATCAACACGACTAACGAAGCCCGCGTTAACCTCACACTCGCAGAGCCAGATGGGACGACCACCAAGCTCAATTCCCCTGGCATGACATTGACGAAAGCGCACCGTAGGCGTGTCTTGGAGAAGCTTATCCACCATGCTAAACACGCCACTTGGGTAGTTTTCGCAGGTTCACTGCCCCCTGGTGTCCCCCGGGATTTTTACGTTCAATGCACCGAAGCAGTGTATTCGGTCAACCCGAATATTCGTGTTGCTATGGACACAAGCGACGGCCCACTGACTGAGGTCGTTCGCGCATTTCCAAAGGTACGACCTTTTTTGATGAAGCCAAACGCATACGAACTTGGCCAAATCATTAATCAGGACGGCGAAGAACTTGAGGCCGCTGCAGCTGAAGGGAACTATCTTCCCGTAGCGCAGGCTGCACGTGCGCTGAACGAACTTGGCGTATCCGAAGTCCTGGCCACCCTCGGCGAAGCAGGGGCAGTACTTGCAGTGAAGTCAGGAGGTTGTTTCGCTGCTACTTCACCCTCGATAGTCGCGCAGTCCACGGTCGGTGCCGGAGACTGTGCTTTGGCCGGCTACGTTATGTCCCGCGAACGCGGTGATAGCTACCAAGATGCACTAACCACCGCCGTGGCTTATGGGGCGGCGGCAACCAGTCTTCCCGGTACGACCATCCCCTATCCAGAACAGGTTCACCCCGAGTCGGGCCGGTTATGGCAGCTCGACGCTTAGCTTTTCGATGCCTAGATAAGGAGCATTAGAAAACCATGTCTTCATCGGCAGATTTCTCCGCTATTGCATCAGACCTGGCCGATGAGTCGACAGTTTTTCTTGACCTTGATATCGGTCCGCAAAAGGAAAAGATTCTAAACTACCTCATCGCTAAAGCTGTAGAGACCGGCCGCGCCACCGACAGCAACGGCATCGTCGCGGCAGCCCTCGAACGCGAAGAGAAGGCCCCGACAGGTCTGCCGGGCGGGATAGCCATCCCCCACTGCCGCCATGAGGACTGGTCGAAGCCGACCCTGATCTTTGCCCGCTTAACCAGCGCTACAGAATTCACCACACCAGATGGGCCGGCGGACCTGCTCTTTTTCATTGGTGTCCCATCTAGTAACAGCGATGTCCACGTCGATATTCTGGCCGCACTCGCAAAAGCACTTCGCGATAAGGGGTTTCGCGCAGCTCTTCGCGGTGCTGAAAGCGATGAAGAGACTGCCCGGATCATTAGCGAGCACGTCACCAAAGCGCCTCGTCGGAAAGCGAAAAAACCTCCGGCGAAGACCAATATCGTCGCCATCACGGCCTGCCCCACGGGCATCGCACACACTTATTTGGCAGCCGAAGCGCTTACTGGCGCGGCAGAAAGCATGGCTGATGTCACGCTAACTGTAGAAACTCAAGGCTCGGCAGGAATCCAGGAAGCCCCCGCAGAGGCAATTGACCGGGCCGACGTCCTAGTAATCGCAGCCGATATTGGAGTTACGGGGCTTAAGCGCTTTAGCGATAAACCACAGGTCAAAGTGCCAATTCGTAAGGCAGTCAATGATCCCACTGCGGTTATTGAACAAGCGAAAGCGGTAGCAGAACAATCACGGGTTCGCGCCTACGACCGAAAGGCGACGCAACCTAAGGATGACCACGACAAAGAGGCCGCTTCGCAAACCGGTACTGCAGGCGCAGACCCTACATCTGAGAGGGTACGAGCAACTACGAAGGTGGGGGCGCATAAATCGTCGTTACGCGGCGATAAAGCCTTCGGACACTGGGTTCGTGACGCCATTATGACCGGCGTCAGCTATATGGTGCCGTTCGTGGCCGCATCTGGGTTGTTGATTGCGCTGGGATTTCTCGTCGGCGGTCATCAGGTTGGTCTAGTAGCTGACGCCGTGACTAGGGATTTACGGCTGCCGGAGATTATCGGGCTCGATGCCCCGATTGCTGTGCCGACACAGGATCTCAGCACCGTACTAGTTGATCGTAGTGGGCTCTGGCTGTATCTCGGCTCTGCGTTTTTTGCCATTGGCAACCACGGCATGCAGGTCATTGTGGCTGTAATGAGTGCTTATATCGCCTTTGGCATGGCTGGCAGAGCCGGTATTGCACCAGGCTTCATTGGCGGTGCCATCGCGGTCACGGTTGGCGCCGGCTTCCTTGGGGGCCTGGTGACAGGCATTCTGGCGGGACTAGTTGTAGCCCTACTATTGAGGATGAAAGTCCCGGACTGGCTGCGACCGCTGATGCCGGTTGTCGTGATTCCTATGCTCGGGTCTATGGCCGTTGGGCTTACCATGTACCTGCTACTAGGGATGCCGCTGGCGTGGCTGATGACGGCTTTACAGGAGTGGCTGCAATCGTTGGATACGGCAGCTGCATTCCTGTTCGGTGGTCTTCTCGGCGCAATGATGTGCGTGGATATGGGCGGTATGGTCAACAAGGCTGCTTATCTTTTTGCCGTCGCAAACGCCGCCTCGGCAGACCCAGCATCATGGAAGATTATGGCTGCAGTGATGGCGGCGGGCATGGTACCTCCGTTGGCGACATCGTTGGCAGTTGTGCTCCGACCAAAGCTGTTCAGTTCAGCGGAGCGTCAAAACGGCAAAGCGGGCTGGGTGCTCGGTGCGGCCTTCATTTCAGAGGGAGTGATTCCCTTCGCCGCCGCAGATCCGCTACGTGTGATTCCCTCGATTGTGATTGGCGGTGCCGTCACCGGTGGCACCTCAATGGCTTTGGGTGCGGCCACACGTGTTCCGCACGGAGGTATTTTCGTGCTGTTTGCAATCGACAACCCTGTCGCATGGCTTGCTGCAATCGTCTTGGGCAGCATAGTGGCAGCAATTCTCGTTGTGGCAGCTAAAAGCCTGTGGCCGCGGCAAGTCAGCACCGATAATCAAAACCTAGAATCAGACATTTCAGCGGAAATCTAAACTCGTTTGCTAAACCCAACTGCGTACGCAGAAGTATTTCTGCAAACTTCACAAAACATGCCCCATCCAAACCTGCCGAGCGATTAAGCTCTGAACAGGTGTCGAGGAAAATCGAAAAGCAGAAAGGCAAGGTGCCGCCCCATGGCTACGCAACACGTCCACGTCGGCTCCAAGGTGGGGATTCACGCCCGCCCCGCGTCGGTAATCGCTGAGCGTGCCTCCCGATTTCAGGAAGAAATACTGATCGAACTCATTGATTCACCCGAACCCGACAACGAACCGGCTGATGCCTCCTCAACTTTGATGCTGATGGCACTCGGCGCAGGATATGGCGATGAAGTCGCCGTCACTAGTACAAACGCAGTTGCGGTGGAGAAGATTGCACAACTCATCGCCCAAGACCTGAGCGATTAGAAGCAATCAGCTTAACGACGAAACATCGTGGCAACGGTCACGGGATTTCGTCATTAAGCATTCGTGCAGGATCCTGCCCTGGACGGGTGGCCTACGAGCGGTTCTCGCCGATGCGGTTGTAGAGCCAGTTCAAAATTGGATAGCCGATAATAATGCCGACCGAACCCCAAGCAATGCCCTCCAGTGTCAGCGAACCGATGTCGAGGGTGAGATTGCCGATACCCGCAATCAGCGCAGTGGCGGCAGCGGTGAGATTGACCGGGTTGTTGAAGTCGACCTTTTCGTCCATCCAGATGCGCACACCGAGCAGACCGATCAGGCCGTAGAGCACCATCGTTGCCCCACCGAGCACGCCGGTAGGAATGGTCAAGATAAGTGCGCCGAACTTTGGAATGAAAGCCAGTGCAATGGCGGTGAAAGCTGCCACCCAGTAAGCGGCGGTCGAATAGACACGGGTAGCGGCCATAACCCCGATATTTTCAGCGTAGGTAGTGGTACCAGAACCACCAGCTGAACCGGCGATGGTGGTGGCTAGACCGTCTGCAATAAGAGCATCGCCAGCGATGTCATCGAGGTTTCGGCCGGTCATGGCAGCAACAGCCTTGACGTGACCGACATTCTCTGCGATGAGTACTACGATGACGGGCAGACCAATCAGCATCGCATTGAAGTGGAACTCCGGCGCGTGGAATGCGGGCAGACCGATCCAGGCGGCATTGCCGACGGTTTCTGTAGCCTCGGGCGAGAGATTTCCGGTGGCAGCGGCGAAGACCCAGCCGATTAGTACGCCGATAAGGACACCCAGACGGCTGACCATACCGCGGCCAGCGACGGTTGTGAAGACAATGGATGCCATCGTGACAAATGCGACCAACGGCTGAGTGGCGAAGTTCTCCGTGGCAGCAGGCGCCAGGTTAAGTCCGATGAGAGCGACGATGCTTCCTGTTACTACAGGTGGCATGATCATATCGAGGACACGCTTGCCGGCGAGCTTTACAACGCAGCCAACGAGCATGAGCGCGATGCCGGCGCAAAGTACGACACCGAGCTGAACACCAATACCCTGCGCCTGTGTCGCGGTCAGTGGCGCGATGAAGGCAAACGACGAGCCCAGGTAAGAGGGCAGGCGATTTCGGGTGATCAGCAGGAAGACGATCGTGCCGATACCCGAGAACAACAGTGTGGTGTTGACCGGAAAACCGGTCAACAGCGGCACCAAGAGAGTTGCACCGAACATGGCAATGACGTGCTGTGCGCCGATGCCAATCGTGCGAGGCCAATCGAGGCGTTCGTTGGGAGCCACCACGGCTCCCGGTGCAATCTTTCGACCGTCACCGTGAAGATCCCAACCGAAAAGACGGCCACGTTCGGCGTTTTCAGCAGGCGGATTTGCGGAGGTTCCCTGTTGAGTCTCCGCGTCAGAAGTAGAATTCATGGTTGTAATGCTAGTGGATGCCTACCGCAGATCACGCCACGGATACCGCCTTAAATCCAGGACTGCCGGAGCTCTTTTTCCGCTCGCCCTATTCCGACTAGGAGTCGTTGCTACTATCCTCATCCGCATCCGCCGTGAAGTCAGTATCTGCTGCAGGTTCGATGTGGTATGCCGACAGTTCATCTGCGAGGCTAGTGGGCAAACGCACATCCATCTGGGTGCCTTGCTCCGTCCATGTCTCCGACAGCACGGTCGCGTCTTCGTGGAGCATGGAGACAATATTGCCCTTGTCATAGGGGATCAACATGTGAACGTGAGACTCCAGCTCATTGAGAGCAAGCTCGAGTCGGGTCTCCAGTTCACCGATCCCCTCACCCGTTCGCGCAGAGACAAAGACGGCATCATCGAGCTGGTGGCGCAGTTGTGCCAGGGTGATGCCATCGGCCTTGTCCACCTTGTTGACTACCAACAGCTCGGGCGGAATCTCGGCCTTTTCTTCCTCCGCGATTTCGTTGATGACTTTATTGACAGCCTTAATCTGCTCCAGCGGGAATGGGTCAGAGGAGTCTACGACGTGCATGATGACGTCAGCTTCGAGTACCTCTTCCAAGGTCGAGCGAAAAGCTTCAATGAGCTGCGTCGGCAAGTGGCGAACAAATCCGACCGTATCGGTCATAATCACCGTGCGACCGTCGCGAAGCTTGGTGCGACGAGTCGTCGGATCCAGCGTTGCAAACAGCGCATCTTCCACCAGCACACCGGCGCCTGTCAATGCGTTGAGCAACGAAGACTTACCCGCGTTGGTGTAGCCGACAATTGCCACGCGCGGCAGGTGCCCAGCCTTACGACGTGCGCGCTTAATCTCACGCGCGGTCTTCATTCCAGCCAATTCCTTGCGAATCCGCGCCATATCTTGGCGTAGTCGCTGACGATCGGTTTCGATCTTAGTTTCACCCGGACCACGCAGACCCACGCCGCCGTTGGAGCCCGCGCGACCACCAGCCTGACGCGACAGGTTGCCACCCCAGCCGCGCAGACGCGTGTACAGGTACTGCATCTGCGCCAGCGAGACCTGCGCCTTGCCCTCCTTGGACTTCGCGTGCTGAGCGAAGATATCCAGAATCAGCATGGTGCGGTCAATTACCTTGGCGTCAAGCCGGTCCTCCAGCGCAATCAATTGGCCAGGAGACAACTCACCGTCGCAAATAACTGTATCTGCGCCGGTAGAGGCGACGATATCGCGAAGCTCGTTAAGCTTGCCGGATCCCACGTAAGTACCAGGGTCCGGCTTATCGCGGCGCTGTAGCACTATTTCTAAAACTTCCGAACCTGCCGTCTCTGCCAATGCGGCGAGCTCATCCATCGCCACTTCTGCCTCCTGCAGGGTTCCGGATGTCCAGACACCGAGCAGCACAACGCGTTCCAGTCGGAGCTGACGGTACTCAACCATCACCTCTTCAGACTCAGTATGTGCTACTGACCTGGTCAACCGGCGCAGAGAGGAACGCGCCTCCAGATCCAAATCACCGACCGTAGGTTCCCTTTGCGTGCCGACGTTCGTTGCGAACGCATCCCCGGAGGCACTATCGGCGTTTTCGCCAGCATCATTAGCGTCGATGAAAAAATCATCCATCTCGTGCGAGGTGCTAGCTTGCTGCGACATTTCGTCGCTGACCTCATCAAAGTTGTTGGAAAAATTCGTCATACTAGCTGCTATTGTCGCATGACAAGCCAAATTCTCCGCATTGTGTGCGGAGAATACCGACCCGAAGCTCAAGACTTAGGCTGCAGAAGGTCGCCTGCGTGTCAGAACCAGTGCGACCGGACCACTGTTAGAACTACCGCCAGCACACGTACCACTGTCGGACATTCCACAGTTGGAACAACCTCCGCCTGGGCACATGCCGCCGAGGGATTCCCGTCGCAGATGGCCGGTGTGTTCCATGCGGTCAAGGATGAGATCTACCGTTGCACGCTGCAGGCCGGTGATTTCGCAGATCTTGCGTCGGGAGCTAATACCCTGCGCAATTGCATCCTGGACAGCTTCTGAAGGCCGACGAGTAACCGTCGTATTCTTCCTGGCTCTAAAGAGTCCCACGGCGATAGCTCCTTTCCGTATCGGGAGTCTTGTTGGACCTGATTTCTAGTTGGAAAATGTTCCTAGTAGCTTTGCCGAAGCTACTAGGAATCTACGAGGCTTTACAGGAACAGCTTCAACCCTTGGAAAACAATCACGGCCAGTGCCCATGCAACGACCAGCTGCGCTAGCAAACCGAAGCCTGTCCACTTCAAGCCGATCTCGCGGCGTTGTGCCGCGAGAGTCGCCACGCACGGTGTGTAAGCCAGCAGGAAGATCATGTAGGCCCAGACTGCTGCCAATCCATGTCCATCGGATGCATTGTCAAAGTCACGTCGAATATTCTCCGCGAGCGGGCTGGAGGCCTGTTCGCTCGAATTGGAGTCGGTGACGTCCTCCACTGCATAGGTCTGTGCCCAGGTCGAAATGACGGCTTCCTTGGCCACAAAGCCCGTCACCAACGGACCTGTCAGAGACCATGTGCCGAAACCTGCCGGGTTAAAGACAGGGGCAATAGTTGCACTTACTGCACCGTATGCGGAGTCCTGCGGTGCCAAGTCTTCATCGGCAAAGGAATGCCCGGAGACAACCGGGATAGACATCAGTAGCCAAACGACGATGACGGTGCTGACGATGATTCCACTAGCGGTCTGCAGGAAGCCCTTCAGACGCATCCACATTACAGATAGTGCCAGTCGTGCGGTCGGTAGCTGATAGGTTGGCAGGTCAATGACCAGCGGTTCCGACGGCATGGTGCGCCACAGGGTCTTACGCAGTGCAAGGCCGGTCAGAACGATCAACAGAATCGAGATGACGTACATAGCGAAGACGACGGTGCCCGCGTGTTCCGGGAAGAACACCGCACCCAACATGACATAAACGGTTAGGCGCGCCGAGCACGAGGTAAACGGAACCAGTAGTGCCGTCAATATGCGGTGACGGGGATTACTCAGCACACGTGTCGCCGAAATCGCTGGCACATTACAACCAAAGCCGACAATGAGCGGAATAAATGCCTTGCCCGGAAGACCAATTGCACGCATGACACGGTCCGCCACCACGGCCGCACGCGCCATATACCCTGAATCCTCGAGCACTGCGAGGCACAGGAACATGAGTGCCATCAGCGGAACGAAGGTCAGCACCATGCCGACACCGCCAATGATGCCGTTCACAAGCAGCCCCGTGACAATCGGATGGCCCCATCCGATCGCTTCTAATCCACGGGTAACCAGGTCTGCGAAATTACCGGTAATAAGGGTTTCCAAACCGTCCTGCAACGGTGCTGCAACCGTCGTCGTGATTTGGAAGACTGCCCACATAACTGCCAGGAACACAATCGGTCCGAGCACCGGATGGAGAACCACGTTATCAATGCGGTCGGAGAAAGTCTGGCGATCTTCCACCCCGCCCGTAGATGCCGCAACCGCCGAATCAATCGCGGCGAAGCGTGCGTCGTCCAGACGTTCAATCGATTCACCATCGGCCTGGCGAATCGGTGACGACACCGAACCACATCCGTCCAGAGCCGCGGCTACCGCGTCGGCTAACCGCGCCATTCCCGCTTTACGACGGGGATCCAGCGCCACCACCGGCATCCCCATAGCTGACTGCAATGCGTCCGGATTCACGTCGATGCCCTTGGCCTTGGCCACATCGAGTTTGGTCAGAGCCAGAACGATGCGCTGGGGCTGCTCCGCCAATTCCGCGGCCATGTAGAGCCCACGCCCCAGCGCCGTGGCGTCGACAACGACAACGACGAGATCCGGGCGTTCTTCTTCCGGTTTCTCGATGAGCATCTCGCGAGTGAGCTCTTCGTCCGGGCTCATGGCATCCAATGAGTAGGCCCCCGGGAAATCGATGACATCGTACTCAGCGGTATCGGTCTTCCACGCGCCACGGCTGACCTCTACGGTCGTACCAGGCCAGTTGCCCATTTGCGCTTTCGCACCAGTCAAACTATTGAACAGTGTTGACTTACCGGAGTTCGGTGCGCCGACTACTGCGACAACAGGTGCACCATCCTTTGCTGGTGCTCCGCCGCTGCAAGCATGACAGCTCGGCGTGGATGCGAATTTTCGCGTTGAGGAATCCGTAGGTGTTGTCATTGTTAACTTCCAGGAATGTGGTGAGGAAAAGGGATGTAGAGGGAACTAACCCGCGACGGACATCTTGCGCAGCGTGCTGGCATCGATGGCGTAGCGCGTAGCGCCAGCATGGATAATTCGCCCACCGCCGCTGGTGCTCCGTCCGACAGTGACACTCATCCCAGGGCGAAGCCCCAGTTGCGAGAGTCTGCGGCACAGGCGCTCATCCACATGCGACGCTCCCAGCGTGACGGTTCCCCCCACCGGGACGTCGGCAAGCGACTGAATGTCATCCGACTGTTTTCGGGACCGCAGTCCGAGCATGAGAGACCTCGCTTATTTCAATAAGAATTGAGCTAACCAAATAGTGTTTATGGAAATGAGCTTACTCTTAGGCATGCCTAAATGGAATAAACCGGGCACACCTAAGGAAAGTTATTTATGTCACACTTAATATTTGCCTATTTAGTGAGGCGGAATTGTTAATCTCAGCCGAATAGTTGCCACGGTGTGAAGGAATGGTTTTAGGTGCCCCAGAGCACAATGTGCCCACGTGCGATTCGTTAGTTCGCAGATGAAGATATGGGAAGTATCATCGAAAAGTATGACTACTGACTTGCGAAGCATTGGCATGGACTACCCCAGCTGGCAAGACGCGATGGAAGCCGCGATTGCCAGTGACAATCTGTCGGTCATCGGCGAGGTCCGCGGTGGCCAGCTGGTCCGTTTCGAAGATTCCTCTGGTGCCCGCCTGCACATTCTGGGCGTCGAACCATTTTCTACCTACGCCGGCTTCGCGGGCAGCCCGACCGTCACTGCCCATGTATCCAGCGTGGACGATGTCTTGGCACTCGTGGAAATCGTCGAGGATGATCCCTCCTCGGATAACTTTGACAAGGTCATCGAGGTAGCCAGCTGCCTGCTGTCACAGGGGCCGATGATTGTTGATGCCGGAACACAGACTTTCGAGCATGTCGCGCTGTCAGCCCTGGCAACTGATTTCGCCCTCGACGCATCCGCCGAGGAATACGAAAAGCGCACTGGGAAAACACCGACAGCATTGGACTTCGAAGGCGCTAAGGCAATCGTCGGAGATCAGGTCGGCAAGGCATCGCCCAGCGCGACCGTGAAACTGGCTGGTGTTATCAATAACTCTCGCAAGCATGTCAATGAGCTAACCGGCAAGAAGTTCTGGGTGCTCAACCTTGCTCTGCCGACTCCTATGGACGTACTTGTCCCCGGTGGCGACGAAGCTCCCCAGCCGGGCATGGTCGTCTCCGGCACTTTCTTGCTGACGGGTGAAATTATCCCGCCGCAGGGCTGTGGTGGCGGTTGTGGCGATAGCGGCTGTGGTTGTGGCGACGGCGGCTGCGGCGGACACTAGTCCCGCTCCCCCCAACGCTTCCACTACCCCGCTAGCGCTCCTGCTGCACTAGCTACCAGTCACAGGGCTTGCAGCTCAATATCGCCGAGCGTGTGAATCACGCTCGGCCCGGTCAAAGTCGCCGAGAAAGCCCCATCCGCATTGCTGGCCTTGTGAACATCCACAGTCACCACACCGCCGGGCACCTTGACTGTCACAGCCCCCTCAGTCCGGCCGGCATCGGCCAGCGCGGCAATAGCTGCCGCAACCGTCCCGGTGCCACACGAACGGGTCTCACCAACTCCACGTTCAATTACTCGCATGGATACCGAATCAGAGGCATCCAGCGGGGTGACAATTTCCAAATTGAGGCCGTTCGGGAACATGGCTTCGTCGGCACGCACTGGCTTCGCGACACTACCCGCCGCTTCCAATTCCAACTCCGCCAGAGCGGCGGCATTCAGACCCGGCATGACGCAGGCCAAATGTGGATTTCCCACGTCGACACCAATCCCGGCGAATTTCAGTGCATTGCTGCCCGAATCAATGAACGCAGTAGCGAGGCCAAGGACCTCCGGCTGCCCCATATCCACTCCGACGACCGCATGCCCAGGGCTGAGCTCACCAATCGAAACAGCGCGCAGCCCTGCTCGAGTGCCCACCCGCAAAGTTCCGTCGACGACACTGTCCGGGCTGTGAATGGCGGCAATATAGTGTGCAAAAACGCGAACACCATTCCCGCACATCTCGGCAATAGAACCGTCACTATTGCGGTAGTCCATAAACCAATCGTCGGCTTTAACCCCTTCCGGCAATGCCGTCAAAACACCGGCATCGACGAGTTTCCCCGCTCGGGCAACCCGTAGGATGCCGTCAGCGCCAAGACCCCGATGTCGATCGCACACTGCTACGACCAGTGATTCGGTCAATTCGATCGACACCAAATCATCTGGAAAAATCAAGAAATCATTTTGAGTACCGTGGCCTTTGGCAAATGAAACCATGCCCTTGATGCTAGCGGGAGGTCCGAATCTGTTACAGACCAAGTGCGGAAAATGCCTGTCCCGGCACGTCACCGGCAGCGTCTAGCCACGTGATTCGATGATCACGGTTGAACCAGGAGCGCTGACGTCGCACATACCTGCGCGTACCAGTAATCGTGCGTTCACAAGCCGTATCCAGGTCGTAAACGCCATCGAAGTAGTCCAGCACCTGTGCATAGCCAATCGCGCGACTAGCGGTCACGCCTTCGCGCAACCCTTGCGCAATCAAACTCTCAGTTTCTTCCACCAGGCCAGCGGCAAACATGCCCCGCGTACGCTGTTCAATCCGCGGATTTAGCCATTCCGCCTGCGTGCGCAATCCCAATATGCGCGTATTCCACCGCGGTGCCTTATCAATCGACGGCTTCGACGCTGCAAAAGGTTTACCTGTCAGCTCGATGACCTCCAAAGCCCGGACAGTGCGCCGCGGGTCGTTGGTCTCAATAATTACCGCCGCATCCGGATCAATCTCTGCCAGCCGATCATGCAACGCCGCCGGACCGATCTCGTCCTGCACTGCCTCCCACTTCGCACGTACCTCAGGGTCCGTAGGTGGGAACTGCCAGTCGTCCACCAACGCCTGCACATACATCATCGACCCGCCGACAAGGATGGGAACTTTTCCCCGCGCGCGAATGGCCTCAACATCCGCGACCGCCTCACGCTGATACGTCGCCACACTCGCCGGCTGCGTCACGTTCAGAACATCGAGTTGGTGGTGCGGAATCCCCCGCCGCTGATCCGCCGACAGCTTTGCCGTTCCAATATCCATTCCTCGATACAGCTGCATCGAATCAACATTGACGACCTCACCGCCAAGCTGCTCCGCAAGTACCAGCCCCAAATCCGACTTTCCCGACGCCGTCGGCCCTACCACCGCAATCGGCACCGGCAAGCTCTCACTCTCGAAAGCCGTCACTACCCAGTTCACACTCCTCCACAAAACTAAAGACGCGAGCTCTTACTCCGCAACGCACTGCCAGCTGGCCACGTGGTAACCGATGCCATAAGGCGCCCCGTCATAGTAAGAACGCTTTACGACGGTCATTCCAGACCCCATCCAGCTTTCAGCAGCTTTACTCAGCTGCTGCCATAACTCGGCCGCGTACGCGCCGGGAGCTGGAAACACAATATTTTCCACGTTAACGGTTGAGCAGTCCTGCCCAGCAATCAGACTGCACAGCGCATCAACCTCCGCTGCACCCTCAATTACGCCGACCGGGGAACCGTCCGCAAGGCCGAATGCGCCGTCGACAAGCACAAGCAGACGCGTGTGCCCGGCAGCGAGTGCCTCGGCGATAGAGTCGAAGCACGTTGCCTGAATGACGCGGCCGGTGTGTCCTTCAGAATTCCGTCGTGCGTAGTCTTCGATAAGCCAGCGCCCCAGCAGCTCAGGTAACTCGGTTCCACCGGACACCGTGACATCAACCCCATACGGGGAGAAACTGCCGGGTGTGCTGTTCTGATCCAGGGACTTCGCCTGCATTCTGCCAGTGATAATAGCGACCGGACCGGGCTCCCCGGGTTCGTCATCTGTCCACAGCGTCGCAACAGTTTCACGGGTTTGACGGCGCAATTCCGTGGCGATAGCTGCAAAACCACCCAGCTCCTCGACGATGAGGAGCGCACGCGGAACGATAACAAGCCGAGGCAAACGCGAATTCACGTCCTCAACGCTACCGTGAGGGGCTACTCGATGCCTTATTCCGGCGGTGTTACGCGCGCTGTGCCAAAATTTTTGGGATACTCGAGCACATACCGTAAGTGTTTGATGGCAGCCGTGTCGCGCGGCAGTTCTGCATGAAGATTGGAAGAGGTTTACCCACTATGACCGGTACCAGCAATTCCCCTAAGCCAGGTCCACGCCCGGGTCCACGTCCGGGACCTCGACCAGGCTCAATGCCGGCTCATCGTAAGGCCCCTGGAGCTACTCCAGCGCCTACGGGGTCGGCCGCTGTAGCACATGCCGTCCACAATGATCCAAAGGAGTTTGGCCGCATTGACGAAGACGGCACTGTTTGGTTGGTCACCAGCGCCGGCGAGCGCAATATTGGTTCCTGGCAGGCCGGCACTGTAGAAGAGGGTTATGCCCACTACGGCAAGCGCTACGAGGATCTAGCCACCGAGGTCGAGCTACTGGAATCTCGTGTAGTCTCCCACCCGCAGGAGGCAAAGACCATTTCTCACAACGCAGTTGAACTGCGTGAGAGCCTTGCCACCGCCACGGTCCTCGGCGATATCGATGCGCTGGATAAGCGCCTTGCAGAGGTCATTGCCACCTCCCACGTCGCAGAGGAAAAAGTCGCTCACGACAAGGCAGAGCGCCGTAAGAACTCCATCGCACGTAAGGAAGAGCTCGCCGCAGAGGCCGAGGAGCTCGCAGAGAACTCCACCGAGTGGAAGGTCGCCGGCGACCGTATCCGCGAGATTCTCACGGAGTGGAAGCAGATTCGCGGCATCGATCGCAAAACTGATGATCAACTCTGGCGTCGTTACTCCCGCGCGCGTGATTCTTTCAACCGCCGCCGCGGTGCCCATTTTGCGGAACTGGACCGCAACCGGGCGGTTGCTCGCCGCGTTAAGGAGGACATCATTGAGCGAGCCGAGGCCCTTAAGACCTCCACTGATTGGAGTGGCACCGCTGCTGCCTTCCGTGACCTGATGGCTGAGTGGAAGGCCGCTGGTCGAGCGCCACGCGAGGTCGATGACAAGCTGTGGGCGCAGTTCAAGGCCGCCCAGGATGAGTTCTTTGGTGCTCGCAACGCGGTCAACGAAGCTCGAGACAAGGAGTTCGAGGAAAACGCTGCGGCCAAGGACTCACTGCTGGCTGAATACGAAGACCGCATTGATCCGTCCAAGGGCCTCGATCACGCTCGCAACGAACTGCGTCAGTTGCAAGAGAAGTGGGAGGCCATCGGCTTTGTGCCGCGTGGTCGTGTGCGTGAGTATGAAAACCGCATTGGCGCACTGGAAAAGCGCGTCTCCGATGCTGCTGATTCGCAGTGGCGCCGCACCGACCCCGAAGCACAGGCTCGCGTCCAGCAGTTCGCCGACCGTGCAGCAGAGTTTGAGCAGAAGGCCGCCGAACTCGAGGCGAAGGGCAAGGCTTCTCAGGCAGCCAAGGCTCGGGAGCAGGCCGAACAGTGGCGACAGTGGGCAGAGCAGGCCGCGGAGACTCTCAAGGAGCTCTAACAGAAGCTAGTTGCGTGTCGGGGAAGCAGGTTCCCGCTCTCCGGCATCCTCAACAGAATTCTGGCTCAGCTGTGCTGGCAACGCCGCAATGGTTGAAAGAAAGGTGCTCTCTTCCGGAGTGGAAGAGAGCACCTTTCTTTATTTCGCTAGTTAAAAAGTCTCACTACTCGTTGCTGACCTGTTCGTCCTGTTCGCCGGTCTGTTGAGAGACATTGTCCGCGCTACTGCCCTGCTGTCCACGATTGCGTCGGCGAGCACGTTCACGGCGGTCGTCGACGACCTCAACATCCGTAGTCGTATTCGGTGTCAGGCCCGCCCGCAAGTAAACCTGCTGCGCGCGCAATACCGGATCGGTGTCCGCATGCTTGCGACGCTTCGTCGCGATTGCAAGCTGCTCCTTACTGCGCCGGAAAGCGATAAAGGTCACGGAGATGGCCAGTAGAAAACTGCAGAAAATACCGAGCATCAGGCCGAAGGAAATACCCTCTCCAGCCAGTTCCTGTGGACGAGACTGACGCATCCAGCCAGCGAAGACTGAGTAGACCATCTGAATACAGGCAAAAAACCAGGTGACAAACGCGAGAATCGTCGTCCGCGTAATCAGCGTGGCAATAGCCAGCAGTACGCCTACCACCACAAGAATGGAGTAAATTCGCTCTGGCCGAGTCGTGAAGTACTGATGCGCAACATCCGTATCCAGCAACACATCAAAGCCCAAAACGACGCCCGAGTGCGGAAGGAAGAAACTCGTAATGAGGCCGATGACGGCAACCATCATCGGAATCACCGCACGGCCGAGGTCCAGCTCGCCAGCGGCCTTGCGCTCCTGAACCCGCAATGCCTGCGCGGATTCCACCGACTGCTCGCTAGTGGATTCCATATCACTTTCCGGCGAAGCCTTGTCACTACTCACAGCCGCATCCCTCACTTACACTCGTTTTCTCCGGGCGCCCAATCTTTGGCAAACCCAGACCAACTCCAATCGGAGCGGTCGTCGGAGTCTGACCGACCTCTACATTATCCCCCGCCTTAGTGCGGCGGTGTGCGAGCACACCGGAGTCAGCAATGAGGAAGTGCGGTGCGGAGTCGGTCACGCGCACTGTCACGTAATCACCTGGGCGAATCTTGCGGTCGACGACGCCTGGTTCGCTTTCCGACGGGATGAAGTGCACCAGGCGGCCATCCCGACTCCGACCAGACATGCGATGAGTCTCCGCATTCTTACGGCCATCGGACTGGCTGACCAGCAGCTCGACTTCCCGGCCGACTAGCTTGGCGTTTTCTTCCTCGGAAATACGCTCCTGAAGCGCTAGCAGCCGACCATAGCGTTCCTTCACAACCTCTGGTGGAACCTGCTCAGTCATGGTCGCCGCCGGAGTTCCCGGGCGGGGCGAGTATTGGAAGGTGAAAGCCGAGCTAAAGCGGGCCTTTTCCACCACGTCGAGAGTTTGCTGGAAGTCCTCTTCAGTCTCGCCAGGGAAACCGACAATGATGTCAGTGGTAATAGCTGCATCCGGCATTTTTTCCCTAACCTTCTCCAGAATTCCCAGGAATTTCTTGGTGCGGTAGGAACGGCGCATGTCTTTCAGTACTCGGTCGGAACCGGACTGTAGCGGCATGTGCAACTGATGAACCACATTCGGTGTCTCCGCCATGGCGTCGATGACATCATCGGTGAACTCAGCTGGGTGCGGAGATGTAAAGCGCACACGCTCCAACCCCTCAATCTGGCCGCAAGCGCGCAGCAACTTGGAAAAAGCCGAGCGGTCGCGTTCCATGTCAGGGTCGGCGAAGTTAACACCATAGGCGTTGACATTCTGGCCGAGGAGGGTGACGTCAGTAACGCCCTGCTCCACGAGTGCCTGTACCTCAGCGAGAATCTCGCCCGGACGACGATCGCGTTCCTTACCACGCAAACTGGGGACGATGCAGAAGGTGCACGTGTTATTGCAGCCTACGGAAATACTCACCCAACCTGCGTAAGTGGATTCACGCTTGGCCGGCAGCACCGAGGGAAATTCTTCCAGCGCGTCCTTAATCTCGACTTCAGCCCGGTCATTATGAGCGGCGCGTTCCAACAAAGCTGGCAACGAACCCAAGTTATGCGTGCCGAAGACTACGTCCACCCATGGGGCCTTCTTTACGACGACGTCCTTATCCTTCTGGGCCAAGCAGCCACCGACGGCAATCTGCATGCCTGGGTGAGCATCCTTGACCGGTTTGAGCTGTCCCAATGTGCCATAGAGGCGATTGTCTGCATTCTCTCGAACGGCACAGGTGTTGAAAACGACCAGATCAGGATTATCGCCTTCTGCAGCCGCTACATAACCGTTTTCTTCCAGCAAGCCAGACAGTCGTTCCGAGTCATGGACGTTCATCTGACAACCGAACGTACGTACCTCATATGTGCGAGGCGAAGACTGCTGCTGAGAGTTCAAAGAAGGGGTAGTCACGGCAGTTTAGGTTAGCTGTTTATGGCCCATTTCCCCAATCAGCGACCCCTTTAAACCTGACGGGTCCGCAGCCGGCGTGCTAATCCGGCGTGCGGTGGCACCGGCGCTAATCTGTGTCCTCTTCGAGTTCCCGGTATCGCTCTTCTAACTGATCCCGAGCAATGCTCATGGACAATTCAGAGGGGAAACCGCGCCGCGCCAGCACACCGACGACTTTGCGTAAATCCTTTTGCTTGGTGTTGAAGTCAGGTGCCACTGTTTTAATAGTGGCCGCTTTCTTCGCCGCTAGCTTCCGGGCGACTTCTTCTTCCGCGTTGTGCGTAATCTGCTCCAACGCATCTGCACGAAGCGAAGCATCAATGCCCTTTTCCTGCAGCTCCCGGTTCAAAACCATCTTCGACTTGCCGCGACTGGCAAAGCGCTGCCGCACCCATTCGGATGCGAAAAGCTCGTCGTTGACCAATCCACTTCGGGTCAGGTCATCAACGACTTCTTCAATCATCGAGGTTGGAAACTCCTCGACTGCCTCGAGCCTTTCTACGAGTTCCTTGCGGGAACGCATTCGCTGATCGAGCAAGCGCAGTGCCTTAGCACGAATCGGGGCCTTGGATTCCTCACGACCCGCATCGTAGAGCGAACTACCGTCAGCTTCCGCAATTTGCTGAGCAAGCTTTTCGATAGTCTCCCGCACATCGCGGCCGTTACGGTCCTCCACGGTCCTCTCTTTTCGTGTGTCGCGGCACTACGCCTCGAGCTAGCTAGTCTTCCAAATCATCGAAGTCGATGTCCGGCACGACATCGACAGGGGCATCGATATCGGTCTCGTCCTCGACCTCCGCGAATTCCCCGACGCCGAGCTTCTTCTTGATCTTGACTTCGATTTCCTGGGCAATTTCTGGATTCTCGCGCAGGTGCATACGAGCCTTTTCCTTGCCCTGACCCAACTGATCGCCCTCGTAGGTAAACCACGAACCGGACTTCTTGACAATGCCGTTATCAACGCCCATGTCAATCAACGAGCCCTCACGCGAAATGCCCTCGCCGTAGATGATGTCAAACTCTGCCTGCTTGAACGGCGGCGACACCTTGTTCTTGACTACCTTCAAGCGCGTGCGGTTACCCACCGCATCCTGGCCATCCTTCAACGTCTGAATTCGGCGTACGTCACAGCGAACGGAAGCGTAGAACTTCAGTGCTTTACCACCCGTGGTGGTCTCAGGAGAACCGAACATGACGCCAATCTTTTCACGCAGCTGGTTAATGAAGATGGCAGTGGTACCGGTGTGGGACAGCGCACCCGTCATCTTGCGCAGCGCCTGACTCATCAACCGCGCCTGCAGGCCAACGTGGGAATCGCCCATTTCACCGTCGATTTCAGCCTTCGGAGTCAACGCGGCCACCGAGTCAACCACAATGATGTCAATAGCACCGGAACGCACCAACATATCTGTGATCTCAAGTGCCTGCTCACCGGTATCTGGTTGGGATACCAGAAGGTTGTCCGTATCTACTCCAAGCTTGCGCGCATAAACCGGATCCAGCGCATGCTCCGCATCAATAAATGCGGCAATACCGCCCTGCCGCTGCGCCTCTGCAATAGCATGCAGTGCGACTGTGGTCTTACCCGAGGATTCTGGACCATAGATTTCTACGATACGACCACGCGGGAACCCGCCCAGGCCCAAGGCCACGTCGATAGCGATATTGCCGGAGGGAATAACCTGAATTGGAGGACGATTGTCGTCCCCCAGGCGCATAACTGCACCCTTACCAAAGTCCTTCTCAATATTCGCCAGAGCTACATCGAGCGCCTTCAGGCGATCATTGCCCTGGTTCGAAGCCGTAGCCTTCTTACGAGCCATAGTTCGTTGTTCTTCCTCATTGTCATTGTCGCGGTCATTGTCGCGTACGGTATCGGGTTCTGGAGCCGTACTCAGAGAATGTGTCTCCCGATTTTCATCCAAAACAGAAACTTCGCTCACACTTAATTAGGCGCGAAACTAGCCGTTCCGGTTCCAAATTGGTCCGCGACACCTCTACTGCCGGTTACACCCGGAAGTTATACCGAATCAGACGGATTGACTTCATCAGCACTTTCGATAATATGCGAAACCCTGTTCGAATGGCAACGACACGCAAGAGCCGTCGGCAAGCATTCACCGTCGTCTACGCCGGAACCTATTCGTCAGGACCGTACCAGCGGTCTTCGGGAATATCGTGTTCCCTACACAGCGCCCACCAGATATCCCGAGGTTCGACCCCGTCCTCGAGCAGTTCCGCGGGAGTTTTTCCATATTCCATCAGTACGTGGGAATGCAACAGCCACGGGCCGTGCTGAGGCCCAAATTCGTGGTTGACGAAGTTGTGAAAATCGGCCAATCGCATGAGACCAACGTACAAGATACCTGTCACTGATACCTACCTGGGCGCCTTTTTGCATCGACGAATCCCCGGTCCCCTGCCTGAACAGTGCTCAACTCAGGGGTTTAAGATGAGAGCTGTGAATAATTCCAAGGTGTATGACCTCACTATTATCGCTGCTTTCGCAGCACTAATCATCGTGCTCGGCGGCATTGCCATTCCCGTTGGCGGCCTCGGCGTGCCAATCGTGCTACAGAACATGGGCATCGCACTGGCCGGGATGATTCTCGGATTCAAACGTGGCGGCCTCGCCACTACCCTGTTCCTGGCTGTTGGTCTCGTGGGTGTCCCAAACATGGCGGGCTGGAAACCACTTCTCGCCGCACTCCCCGGCCCTACCGTGGGCTACATTGTCGGCTATTTAATTGCCGGTTTCGCAATCGGCGCGATTGCCCAGCAAGCACCACGGGCGAAGGTTTCACGAATCAGCGTCTTCATCGGCGCAGGCCTCGTCGGAGTTCTACTACAGTACTTCTTCGGATCTGTCGGATTGACTTGGCGTATGGGACTTAGCTTCACCGACGCACTGATTACCAACGTCCCGTTTATCCCAGGCGACGTGGCAAAGGTTGTCGTAGCCGCGCTTATTGCTACTGCCGTACTGCAGGCTTTCCCTGATTTGCTTCCCGACGCTGCCAACCGTAAGCAAAGTCGTTTGGTTAAGGAAGCAGCCACCTCGGGCAATTAACCCCACAGAATTAGAAAGGGTCTCGAGTCGCACTATGCCCACCATCGCTTTTGACCGCGCGTCCGCAACCTATTCGGGACGCCAGATACTGAAGCCGACCACGCTAACTCTCACAGAGAACCGCATTGGCATTATCGGCGAAAACGGTGGCGGTAAGTCCACGCTGGTGCGACTCATTAACGGCCTGGGCCCGGTCACTGGTGGCACGGTCACGTATGAGGGCATGAATGTCGCAAAGCAGGCAAAGGCAATTCGCAAGAATGTCGGCTTCATCTTTTCTGATGCGGATAACCAAATTGTGATGCCGACAGTCGCAGAGGACATTGCCTTTTCACTACGCAAGCGAAAGCTGCCAAAGGATGAGCGCAACCAGCTGGTGCAGGAAGCTCTTGAGCGATTTGGGCTCGCCAATCAGTCTGACGCCTCGCCACACTTGCTCTCGGGTGGACAAAAACAGCTACTGGCGCTGGCGGCCGTGTTAATTCTTAATCCCACGACCATTATTGCCGATGAGCCCACTACGCTCCTCGACTTGCGCAATCGTCTCCACATTCGGAGTATTTTCGCCCAGCTTGAGCAGCAAATTATCGTGGTCACTCATGATCTGGATTTTCTTATGGACTTCGACCGAGTTATCCGTGTAAGCGCAGGAGAAATCGTCGACGACGGTGCGCCGAAGGAAGTTATTGACCGATACGTCAGCGATATGACTCGTGCGGAAGAAGGCCGCTCATGATTCATCCAGCCGATGTCCCGTTAGGGCTTTACCTAAACCATAAGTCGCCTGTGCACAGGCTCCCGACGGCCCCCAAACTCATCATTGTCATCGCATTTTTATTGCTCACCGGGATTCTCGTGGATACCTGGCTAGGCGGGGCGATTGCCCTGGCAATTGTCACCCTCGCTTATGCGGTGGCCAAGGTGCCACCAATGGTTGCTTTCCGACAGCTCCGTGGAGCCGTAATCATTTTGGCGCTGCTTTCGCTTCTCCTGTGGTGGCGCGCCGGGGGTGAGCAAGCGCTGACGACCTTCCTCGCGCTTCTCGCCGCAATCGCAGCGGCAATATTGCTAACGCTGACGACCCGCGTCAGCGACATCATGGATACTTTGACCACTGCGATGCAGCCGTTCGCCCGTTTCGGCCTACCAGTCGACACCATCGCGCTCGCACTATCGCTGACGCTGCGTATGATTCCGCTTCAGGTTATGGCCGCTGCCGAGGTACTGGAGGCTCGAAAAGCACGAGGGGCTGCCGGCTCAATCATTGCCTTCGGCGTACCTGTGGTCATCCGAACCATTAATCGCTCGAAGGCAATGGGTGATTCGCTAATCGCACGTGGCGAAGGTGAGTAGGAGAATTAATTGCCCTCACGCAGCTGGCGCATGCGCTCAGCAACAGCAGGGTCAACGTTGGAGGCAGCGCTTCCCTCGATGGACTTCTGAGCCTCGCCACCAGAGAGCTCGTTGCCACCGTTCATTTCTGCGCGGATTTGCTCCAGGCGAGAGTGCCCAGCAAGCTGAACGCCTGCGGCCTCTACCTCAGCCATACGCCCCTGAACCGAGTTCTGAGCCAGCTCAGCCTGACCAAGAGCGTTAGCGTAACGACGCTCAATCTTGTCACGAACCTGATCCAGATTAGGTGTAGCCCCCGAAGAAATCTGATTCATCGACTGCAGGGACTCAGAGACCTTCTCCTGCATCTTTGCTTGCTCCAGCTGGCTGAGGAGCTTTGCGCGCTCCGCGACCTTCTGCTGCAGCTGCATGGAATTACGCTCGACGGCCTTCTTAGCCTGAGCTGCCTGCTGCAGCGACTGATCGTGCAGAGCCTTCAAATCTTCTACCGACTGCTCAGCAGTAACCAACTGAGCTGCGAAAGCCTCAGCTGCGTTCTCATACTCCGTAGCCTTGGCAGTATCCCCCTCAGCACGAGCCTTGTCAGCGAGCTGCAATGCCTGACGAGTGTTCCCCTGCAGCTTCTCAATCTCAGCGAGCTGACGGTTAAGGCGCATTTCCAGCTGGCGCTGATTACCAATCACCGCCGCTGCCTGCTGCGATAGTTCCTGGTGCTGCCGCTGGGCATCCTCGATAGCCTGCTGAATCTGCACCTTCGGATCAGCGTTTTCCTCAATCTTGGAATCAAAAGCGGCCATCAAGTAATTCCACAGCTTTACAAATGGATTAGCCATAGCGTCCCATACACCTTTCTTATTGCAACTACCTCAAAGCAGGTCTGTGCTTATCGCGCACCCAATCTTAACTAAAGCCGAGCGTCTTCGGGTGCTAAGTACCGGAGCAATGGAATGAAATTCCACCGGCGCAACCAATTTCTACATCGCTGCCAATTCTGGGCTCGCCGAATGCAGAGCCATCGCTGTGGCTGCTTCCATCATCAAATCCGACACCGTCACACCAAGCGCCGCGCATACCGACGCCAGCAGCTCAGATGAGACTTCTTTCCGTCCACGCTCAAGCTCAGACAAATAACCAGGGCTAATAGCCGCATTTTCAGAAAGCTCACGCAGCGTCTGTCCACTGCGCGAACGAATATCACGCAGCGTCTCCCCCAGTGCCTCTCGCAGGAGCGGCTCACGGGATTCTCCCCGTTCCGCCAAATCCTGTGCCGTTAACTTTGCAACCGATCCAGGCTGCTCCGCTACAGCCACTCGCGCCGACGGTGCTGTGGCGTCCATGGAAGCCTCCAAAGCAGCAGCGCTATCTACCTCTGGGTAGCGAATGGTCATAAGTGCAGTATTGTTGGTCATCACTTTCTCTAACGCTTTAGAAGGCCGACCTGTTCCCAATTTTCAAAAATTCTACTCACCGTCGAGATTCTGCAACAACAGTTCTAACGCCAATACCACTGCTTGACGACGAATCTCCGCGCGCGAACCCTCTTTATTCACCGGCAACCTAACAGCGGTTACCCCATCAAGGTCTGAAACCCCCGGCGGTTTCAGACCACACCAGACTTCACCTACTGGGTGCCCATCCTGCATCGCTGGACCAGCAACGCCAGTTAGCGAAATCCCCCAGTCCGCCACTGTCTTATTCGCCACTCCAAGTGCCATATACCGGGCCGTCAACTCGGACACGGGGCCATATGCGGCCAAAACATCCTTTGGCACGTCGGCAAGCAACGCCTTTGTGTCAGTGGCGTAGGTGACCACGCCACCGCGCAGAACGGCGGAGGCTCCCGGTACGGAGGCGACGGTGGCGCAGAGAAGACCTGCGGTGAGCGATTCGGCAGCTGCGAAAGTCTCGCCACGAGCCGTAAGCTTTTGGACGAGTTGAAGCGAAACGCCATCGACACCGTCTGCGTTTTCGTCGCTCTGGCCGAGGCGTTCGACTGTGTTCACAGCTTTACCCTCCACTTAACTTCTCTACGAGACCTTTCGCGCATCCACAATGTACTGGATACCAGTACCGACGGTGACGACAATGGCGGCAATCATCACAATCCAGGACGGCCAGAACAACCAGTCCACTGGCATCAGGAAGAGCCCCACTGCTACAGACTGCAGAACCGTCTTTATCTTGCCGCCCCGAGAAGCCGGAACAACACGCCCCTGACGCAGTGCGAACATACGCCAGATGGTGATGCCACCTTCGCGAATCACGATGATGACAGTCACCCACCACGGCAGAATGTCGATGATGTTCATACCAATCAGCGCAGCCAGCATTAGAGCCTTATCGGCAATCGGATCGGCAATCTTGCCAAAGTCGGTAATGAGGTTACGGCTACGTGCGAGGTGCCCGTCCAACTTGTCAGTCGCCATCAGAAGCGCGAATACGACAAACGACCACCAGCGCCAATTAGTGGCTTCGCCGCCCTCCTGAAGAAGTACCCACAGGAACACCGGTACTCCGAGGATGCGAAGCACGGTCAGGAAATTTGGCAAGTTCCAGTTGGAAACACGGCTTGTATCAGCACTTGGAGCAGTCACAGTTGTTACCTTATCTCACAATCGTGTTCGATTAACGCCCAGGCTCGTTCTTACCGGTGTGTGAACCGTTAGTTTCGCTGCCGGCCGACGCTGACCCCTCACTGACAGAAGTAGAGGAAGCGTGAGAGCCGAGGCCATCGCGGCTTCCATCATCATCGTGGTGAACACGCGGAAAGGCAATCGCACCCATGTTTTCATCACGCTTGATCTTGAGCCACGATGCCAGGACAGTCACCACCAGAACGATGACGATGATCGCCAGCGACGCCCAGGTCGATACTTCAGGCACCGACACGTTCTCACCGCTGTTGATAAACGGCAGGTTGTTTTCATGCAGTGCGTGCAACAGCAACTTCACGCCAATGAAGGCCAGGATGACACCCAGACCATAAGCCAGGTACACCAAGCGATCCAGCAGACCGTCAAGCAAGAAGTACATCTGACGCAAGCCCATGAGAGCCAGGGCGTTTGCGGTAAAGACGATATATGCCTCATCCGTCAGGCCGTAAATAGCCGGGATAGAGTCAAACGCAAACATCACATCGATAAAACCGATGGACACCAGCGCGATGGCAAGGGGCGTCAAGTAACGCTTGCCGTTTTCCTTAACGGTCAGCTTGTCCCTGTTGTAATGGTCCGAAATCGGGACAATGCGACGCAGCCATTGAATCAGCTTCATATCCGACGGATCGGGTTCCGGCTTATCGACGGCTTCGTCGTACACCGTCTTGATAGCCGTGTAAATCAGGAAGATTGCAAACAGGTAGAAAACGTCAGACCACTTGGCAATAACGGCAGCACCAGCCCAAATGAACAGGCCTCGGAATACCAGCGCCATCGCAATGCCGAACAGCAAAACCTTTTGCTGGTACTGGCGTGGAATCTTAAATGCACCGATGATGAGTGCAAAGACAAATAGGTTGTCTACGCTGAGCGCCTTTTCGGTGATATAGCCCGATAGAAACTCGATGCCTCGGTGGTGATCCCATAACAACCACACCATTCCGCCGAAAATTAATGCCAAGACTACGTAGAAAGCGGTCCAGGTGCCGGCTTCCTTCATAGTTGGGTTATGCGGCGTGCGAACGTGTGCATAGAAGTCAAAGGCGATAAAACCCATGACGACCACAATGGTGATAATCCATACCAATGCGGGGACATGCATATAAAAAAGACCTCCGGTCGTGCGAACATGAACCGGAGGTCTCTCCTGCTTCTGCCGAAGTGGCAAAAGTGACGGCACCGGGATTGGATGTGCACAAAGCGAGTCTGTGCGTACAATCCGTGCTGACGATAACCGTCACGGGTTAGCGGAAAACATCCGCTTTTACCGGGGATACTCCCCTCCACGTGTGCCGACTATACACGCAATCAGAAACGGCGGTGAGGCTGGGTCCTCCTACGCCATAGACTGATTCGGATCAGCGTCGACTACGTTTACTTCTTCCTTAGGGGCATCCTCCGGATTTGCACCCTTTATCATCCACTTAATGGTTTCGAGCTCCTCTGGCTTGACCAGCACCTCACGTGCCTTAGAGCCCTCTGATGGTCCAACCACTCCGCGAGTTTCCATCAGATCCATAAGTCGACCAGCCTTGGCAAAGCCGACTCGCATCTTGCGCTGCAACATCGAGGTCGACCCGTGCTGTGCGGTGACCACCAGCTCGACTGCCTGAAGCAAATCTTCCAGGTCATCTCCGATATCGGGGTCAATGTTGCGCTCAGCCTCAGCGCTCTTATCCTCAGTGACGCCCTCGGTGTAATCCGGCTCGGCCTGTGCCTTAGCTGCATCGACTACGGCCTGAATCTCCTCGTCTGTGACGAAGGCACCCTGTAGTCGTCGCGGCTTGCCTGCGCCCTGTGGGATGAACAGGCCATCGCCCATACCAATGAGCTTTTCAGCGCCGCCCTGGTCAAGAATGACGCGGGAGTCCGTGAGTGACGAGGTAGCGAATGCCAGTCGCGATGGCACGTTCGTCTTAATCAAGCCGGTGACCACATCCACAGACGGACGCTGCGTAGCCAGCACCAAGTGGATACCGGCGGCACGGGCCTTCTGCGTGATGCGCACAATCGCGTCTTCGATATCGCGGGGTGCGGTCATCATCAGGTCTGCCAGCTCGTCGACGACACAGACAATGTACGGGTACGGACGGTACTCGCGTTCCGAGCCAAGTGGCGTCGTAATCTCACCGGACTTGACCTTCCGGTTGAAGTCCTTGATGTGACGGACGCGGGCGGCCTTCATGTCCATGTACCGCTGTTCCATCTCTTCAACCAGCCACTGCAGAGCCGCCGCGGCCTTCTTCGGCTGAGTGATGATTGGCGTAATCAGGTGAGGAATCCCCTCATATGGAGTCAGCTCGACCATCTTCGGGTCCACCAGAATCAGGCGGACATCCTCCGGGGTCGCGCGAGTCAGCAGCGAAACCAACATCGAGTTTACGAACGCGGACTTACCCGAACCGGTCGAACCGGCAACGAGAAGGTGCGGCATCTTCTGGATGGAGTGCGAGATAAACTCGCCTTCAATATCCTTACCGAGCCCAATCAGCATCGGGTCATCGTTCGCAACGGTTTTGGGCGCGTTGAGTACGTCGGCAAGCCGAACCATCTCACGGTCGTTGTTCGGTACCTCGATACCAACGGCTGACTTGCCCGGAATCGGAGTCAGTAGGCGGACATTGTCGGTCGCTACCGCGTAGGCAATGTTGGACTGGAGATTCGTGATCTTCGAGACCTTCACGCCCGGGCCAAGCTCGACCTCGTAGCGAGTCACCGTCGGACCGCGAGAGAAACCAGTCACCGCAGCGTCGACCTTGAATTCTGCGAATACCTCAGTGATTGCTTCAATCATGCGGTCGTTCGTCGCCGTACGCGTCTTGGGGCGCTCACCCGGGATCAACAAGTTAGTCGATGGCAGGTGGTAGTCAGACTCTGGCGTGCGTGCCGACGAAGCGGAAGTACCCTCGGCATCCTTTTCCAATTCAGACTTCGGAGTTGTGGCCGGAATCTTAGAGGCATCGATGCCAGAACGAGCGGCAATGGCGTCCATAGTGCGGCGCGTAGCCTCAGAAACCGCATCCCGCGAATCATCGACAGACGACTCGCTCTGCGGAGCACTCGCCAACGCTTGGGTCTCAGGCTGAACAGAGGACTGTTTCGAAGCTCGGGAAGCGGAAACACGATCGCGTTCGCTGTTGCCAGCTGTAGCAGCCTCCTGCGTCGGGTACTCGGAGTACTCGTCATACTCTTCGTCGGCGGCGTGGTAGTTCGTGCCCCCGACAGCCGGAATAGTCGATTCCGTTTCGGCGGTGTCCCGATGCACAGCATCCGACTGAGTTTCCTCCACGTACTCAGCTGCCGGAAACGCCGGCTCAACCGGGGAGACTCGGTTGGAGTGCTGTGCCCCATTCCGGACATCAAACACTATGGTCTTTGCCGAATCGTAGTCGACATCCTCAACCTGACGGGCAGGACGCGGAGCCTGTCGGGGCCTCTGCGGCTCTTCGTCCAAGAGATCGTAGAGGTTACCGTCAGCATCCGGTTCGTCGTAAGGCGCGGCTTCGGGTACGGGCATACGGCTATCCGCGCCACGGCGAGGCGCTCGGTAAGCCGAGCGATCGGTCGAACGCGACGATGAATGATTGGAGCGGCTGCTGCGACTTGGGCGACGCTCGATTAGCTGCGTCGGCTGGTCAAAGTCCTCATCGGCATATGCGGTATCAGCATCCCAGCTTGCCCGACGTTCCAGCATGTCATCGACATTGCCGTAGGGATCATCCGACTCCAGCTCCGAACCGGCACGACGTGAGGACCATTCGGAAAAGTTGAAGTACTCCTTAGTGGCATCGATAAGCTGACGCACCGTCGCACCAGAGAGCACCAGAGCACCGTAAAAAACAATGCCCAGCAACAAAACCACAGCGACCCACGAGGTAAATCCAGCTGCTAGCGGCGAACCAATATAACCACCGATTGCGCCACCAGCTGCTCGTCGCCCCTGCCAGTCCGCAGGTCGCCCCGAGCCGATATGCACAATTGCAAGCAGCCCCACCACAATCAGCGAAGCTCCAGTAATGGTAGGTGTCAGACGTTCACGGCGCGGCATAGCATCCAGCATCATTAATACGGAAACAACACCGAGCAGCACCGGAAGCACAAAAGCGCCGATACCAATGAGCGTGCGCACTGCCGTTTCAATAAACTCCCCCACTGGCCCTGCCAGGTGGAACCATGTCGAGCCAGCGAGCACAATTGCCAACGCCAGCACGAGTAGTGCCAGGCCGTCCTTCGACCCCGGTTCGCCCCCCTCATCGAAGTCTGCGTCGAACTCGTCAGCTGGCACGGAGGACGGTGCCGGCGGTTCAATTACATCGTCATAGCCGCTAGCTGCTTTACGACGCTTCCTACGGGGCTTCGTCGAAAAATCGGCGTCACTTTCGCGCCGCGACATATTCTCCTCTTCATTTCGCTTATTTTTGCGACCGCTTACACGCCGGGCAAGACCGGCCACGCCGCGGGCAGTTTCAGTCCAGGCGCTGGCCAAGCTATTGCCCACGAACGACATGGCGCTAGGAGTGCGCTCGAATTCCTCCGTGGCGCTGTGCACGGGGTATCGCCGCGTGGCATCTGTCTCCGCAGAGCGGGAAGATCCACGACGATTGTCAGTTCTGGTTCGGCTGGTCGCAGACATGACCATTACCTTACAGCTAACACCGGATCGTTTTCACATTAGTCACACGCGTGTCATTGTTTAACAGACGTGCTGTCGTGACCGTCCAGAACTGAGTACGTGATCTTAAAGACTGTTGCGCTTGATGCCCGATTCGTCGCCGTCGATGGCAACGCGCACCTCATCACGCCCATAGAGCCACAGCACCAGTTCCCCGACGCTACCGCGGATGGTCACAACCGGAGCGCCTTTAGCACTGTTGTCGATTAGGGTCACCGCAACTCCGTCGTCACGCATTAGCACCACGGTCGAGGTCGAACCGCGCAACATCATACGGCCGGCAGTAGTGACCAGACGCCACAGGTCCGAAACTCCGGAGGGTGGCAGCTGACGAACGGTCCAGCCTTCCTGGGCACGACGGACATCCTCGTGATGGACGAAGTTCTCCGCAGCGTTGACGTAGCGGTCTGCCCAGTTCATTGGATTCCATCGCGGAGCACCACTACCCCACTTCCCCACCACTTCGACGTAGGGCATTCGATTGACCTCAGCGGTAACAGAATCGAGGCGGTCCGAAAGCGCCTTGACGAACATCCCGCCAGCGGCATCCAGACGGTTTTCGCGAATGTACAGGTGGTTGGCAAGGTCCCGGGTCGTCCACCCCGCGCACAAGGTCGGTGCGTCGGGGCCGACGCTGAGCAGTAGATTAGCTAGGTCTTCACGTTCCCGTTCAGCAAAAGTCATAGCTCCAGCCTAGACCAGGCACCAAGAAGCCCGCATCCACACGGTTTTAGGTGGATGCGGGCTCTTACGCTAAAAGACGCTCTAGAAACCTAGATGCTTTCGCGCGACTCCTTGATTTCCTCGTCGGTAACCTCTTCGGCTGCCTCCGAAGACATCGGCACGATGGTCGGAACAACCATCGGGCTGCGACGCCACTTCTGGTTAATGACACGCTCGGTGCGGCGACGAACTTCCTGAGCCATACGGTACGGGTTGTTCTCACCACTGCCGGCCAGATCAAAGAGAGTATCGTCAACGACCTGCTCGACGGTTTCGAGCACTTCCTTGGCGTCGTCCGAGTAACCGCGAGCCTGAGCCCGTGGCTTCTCCAACGGGCGGCCAGTGCGGTTATCGATGACGGCTGTGACGGTAATAAGACCACCTTCACGCATTTCAGCGCGGTCTGCCAGCACGTCAGCGTCGACGTCACCCATTGTGACGCCATCGACGTAGAGGTTACCGACCGGAACCTGACCAACTACACGTGCGCGGCCGTCAACGAGGTCGACTACCACACCGTTCTGAGCCAGGACAACGTTTTCTGGCTTCACGCCAGTGGACACAGCCAGCTCCTTGTTGGCACGGAGGTGGCGCCATTCACCGTGAATCGGCATGACGTTCGACGGACGAGCTGCGTTGTAGAGGAATAGCAACTCGCCGGCAAAGCCGTGACCGGACGTGTGAACCTTCGCATCCTTGCCGGTGATAACCGTGGCACCAATTTGGGCCAGCATGTTGATAACGCCGAAGACTGCCTCTTCGTTCCCCGGTACCAGCGAAGAACTGAGGATAATCAGGTCGCCATCACGGACGGTAATCTGACGGTGCTCACGGCGCGCCATGCGAGACAGCGCAGCCATTGGCTCACCCTGCGTACCGGTAGTCACCAGCACGACCTTGTGGGGCGCCATGCGAGCGGCCTCGTTCATCTCCACAATGGTATTTTCCGGCGCAGTCAGCAGCCCCAATTCCTGCGCGATGCGCATGTTGCGAATCATAGAGCGACCGTTGAAGGCAACCTTGCGGCCAGCCTTAACGGCTGCGTCGATGACTGCCTGCACGCGGTAGACATTCGATGCGAAGGCCGCGACGATAACGCGCTGCTTGGCATCCATAATCAGGCGGCGCAGAGTTGGAGCCAACTCCGCCTCGGATCCCGAGAAGCCCGGAATCGTAGCGTTGGTGGACTCACACAGGAAGAGGTCGATTCCCTCATCACCGTAGCGGCTCAGCGCCGGCAGGTCAGTCGGCTTTCCGTCCGGCGGAGTCTGATCCATCTTCACGTCACCGGTGTGGACGACCATGCCGGCTCCGGTCTTAATGACGATGCCAAGGCACTCCGGAATCGAGTGGTTGACATTGAAGAAACGCAGATCGAACGGACCACGCTGAATGTGGCTGGTGTCGTTGACCTCGATGACCTTAGGGCGCTGACGGTGCTCCTGTGTCTTGGCTTGAATCAGTGCCAAGGTAAAGCGAGAAGCAATAATCGGGATGTCCGCGCGCTGCTTGAGCAACCAAGGGATAGCACCGATGTGGTCCTCGTGACCGTGAGTGACCACAAGAGCTTCCACGCGATCCCACTTGTCTTCCATGTAGGAGAAGTCAGGCAGAATCAGGTCAACACCCGGCTCATCCGAGCTCGGGAACAGCACGCCACAGTCGACGATAATCAGGCGGTTCTTGTACTCCAACACGGTCATATTGCGACCGATTTCGGAAATACCGCCCAGTGCAACCACGCGCAGGCCGTCCTTGGGGGCCTTCGGCGGTGCAGGAAGACGCTGGGTCAAGTCTGCACCCTGCATCGACTGGACTACGTTACGACGGTTGCCACCGCGTCCGCCACGGCCGCCCCGTGAATTATTTCCGCGGTTACCTCCACGGCCGCCGCGACCACCGCGGGAACCGCGGTTGGAAGAATTCGACGAACCTTGGGACTTCTTAGCGTTACCGGAGTTCTTACGCTCACCGGAACGCTGCGAGGACTTCGAGCCGTTGGAATTAGCTCCACCCTTGTCGGAGCCCTTGGATGCAGAGTTATTGGACTGCTCTGCTGCAGCCACGTCGGACTCGGAAGGCGGACCAGCCTTACGAGTTACCTTGCGGGCGCGATTGCGTCCTTCAGCCACTACAGAACACCTGCCTTCCGCATAGCTTCTTCAAGCACCTCAAGCTGCTGGTCATTTGCTGCGATTTGCGGCAAGCGTGGATCTCCTATCTCAATGCCCTGCAGACGCAGAGCGGACTTAGCAAAACTTACACCGCCAAGTGCAGCCTGAGCGGCAAACAGCGGAGTCATCTTCGCGTGGGCTGCCTGCGCACCAGCAAGGTCCCCCTTGTCAAAGCAAGAGCGCACCTCAGCCAGCAGCTGCGGGGCCGCATGTCCAATAACGGAAATGAACCCGGTGGCGCCAATCGACAGCCACGGGAGGTTCAGCACATCGTCACCGGAGTACCACGCCAAATCAGTATTAGCGATAATGCCGGCGGCAGCTCCCAAGTCCCCCTTGGCGTCCTTAACAGCCTGGATTCTCGGGTGCTCCGCCAACCGGTAAATGGTATCAACTTCAATCGGAATAACCGAACGCGGCGGAATGTCATACAGACACACCGGCGCCTCGGTTGCGTCAGCCACTGCCGTAAAGTGACGGTACAGCCCCTCCTGGGACGGCTTGGAGTAATACGGCGTGACGACGAGCAGCGCATCCGCGCCCGCCTCCACTGAAGCCTTTGCCAGCTCGATGGACCCGGCCGTGTCATTGGTGCCGGCACCGGCCACGAGCTTGACCTCGTCGCTCATCTCTGCGCGAACAGCTCGGAGAAGCTCGAGCTTTTCCTCAACCGTCGTAGTAGGCGACTCGCCGGTAGTACCGGCCAGAATGAGTGCATCGCAGCCACCGTCTACAAGATGACCAGCGAGCTGCACACCCGCCTTGACATCAAGGTTTCCGTCCTTATCAAAAGGGGTCACCATAGCTACGGCGACGGTGCCGAAAATGTCAGCACCGCGAGTTGACGCAATTCCTGTGCTCATTGTTGACTACCTTTTCTTAAAAATCTCAATCGACTATATCTTCACACTGTACGTGCGATTACCCCTCGAAGGCGTAAGGACTCGACGCGACGACCGACCCATCCTTCAGAGTGTTAATCTCAAAATCCCCAAAAGCAACAGGAGCGCAGCGCTGCAGCTCCCGCAGGCAAGCCACTGCCAACTCCCGAATTTCAGCATCGGCATGCTCAGTCGCACGCATCGAAATGAAGTGGCGCCAGGAACGGAAATTACCAGTAACCACGATTCGAGTTTCGGTGGCATTGGGCAAAACCGCCCGGGCTGCCTGGCGTGCCTGCTTACGCCGCAAGATAGCGTTGGGCTCGTCGGCCCACTTCTCTTCCAGTGCGTCTAATAACTCACCATAGGCGAAACGGGACTGATCAACCGCGCTTTCGAAAACTCGCAACAGATCCGGATCCTCCGCAATCGCGGGAGGAACCACAACATTGTTGGAACTGGCCGGCACAAACCGCTGCGACAACTGCGAGAAGGAAAAGTGACGGTGCCGTGTGAGTTCATGTGCACACGAGCGCGACAGGCCACGGACATAGATGCTTGCACTTGCGTGTTCAAAAAGTGAGGTGTGGCCCACCTCGAGCACATGTCGCAGATATCCCCTATTAGTCGCAGTTCGCGGATTGGGCTTGTCCCACGTTTCATAACAAGCCCGGCCAGAGAATTCAATCAATGCTTCCCCACCATCGGCATCGGTATCAAAGGCGATGTCCTCTGGCGGGAAGAAATTGGTCGCAGCGATTAGCTGCGCCTTGAGAGTGACATTTTCAGACATTTTTAGTTAACTCCCGGCCATTAAAGCCCCAGGAACGGCTCCAGCCCCACAGTCAGGCCCGGAAAATCCTCAATCTTGCGCACACCCAGCAGAACGCCTGGTACGAAGCTGGTGCGCGAGTAGGAGTCCTGCTTGATGGTGAGCGACTGCCCTTCTGCACCGAAGATAACGGTCTCGTGAGCCACCGAACCGGTCATACGGATTGCGTGCACCGGAATGCCCTCGACCTCAGCACCGCGAGCACCATCCAGAGTTTGCTCAGTGGCGTCCGGCTGCTCCCCCATGCCGGCTTCCTTGCGAGCACGAGCAATAGCCTCGGCAGTGTGGATAGCGGTGCCCGAGGGGGCATCCTTCTTAAAAGGGTGGTGCATTTCGATAACTTCAGCGGAATCGAAGTACGGAGCGGCTAGCTCTGCCATCTTCATGGTCAGCACCGCGGAGATTGCGAAGTTCGGTGCAATAAGGACATTGGCATCGCCGTCGGCGTCGTCAAGCCAGCGCTGCACCTGATCGAGGCGCTCCTTGGTAAAGCCCGTGGTACCCACGACGGCGTTGATGCCATTCTTAATACAGAACTCAAGATTGCCCATCACAGCGTCGGGCTGAGTAAAGTCAACAATGGTCTGTACACCAGCGGTGACAAGTTCATTCAGGTCATCGCCAGAGTCGAGACCCGCTGCCAGCTCCAAATCGTCGGCGGCTTCAACTGCCTCGCAGATGGTGGACCCTACCTTGCCCTTGGCGCCAAGCACGCCGACCTTGATATTGCTCACAGCTCTTGTCCTTTCCCAACGGGTTTATCTTTCTCCCTTACCTTAGAATGTGTTGGGCAACTTGTGTGCCAATGCCCCCGTCAGCTTTGCCGTTTTGCCGGCTTACGACGGGATTTTTCTTGCGCTAAGATTCAATATCTTCGATAATTACCTGTTTCTGTACCGATATATAGAAAGAGACTTCTCTTGGTTTCTGAATCCGAGGATTCCGAATTGAGCCGAATTTCGGAAGTAGCACAGGCCAAAGCGCCGAAAAACGCTTACATGGCCATTTACGTGCTACTAGCAGCGGCATTCATGGCTATCTTGAACGAGACGGTCATGAGCGTCGCAATTCCCGTCGTCAAGGCGGACCTTAACATCAGCGCAGCAACTGCCGGATGGCTGACAACGTCGTTCCTACTGACCATGGCAGTTGTCATTCCGGTTACCGGATTTCTCATTTCCGCAGTGCCGTTCCGTATTCTTTTCGCGGTCAGTCAAGGGCTATTCGTCGTGGGCACTCTCATCGGCGCCTTTGCGCCAAACTTCGCGATTGTTCTGCTCGCACGCGTTGTTCAAGCGTCCGGCACCGCAGTGCTGCTACCACTACTGATGACGACAGTGCTCAATGTGGTACCGGAACATGAGCGTGGTCGCATGATGGGACGCATGAGCGTAGTTATCGCCGTCGCACCTGCTATCGGCCCAACTGTCTCCGGTCTAATTCTGGAGATTGCAAACAACAATTGGCATGCGCTCTTCGACACAATGCTGCCGCTCGGCCTAATTGTTCTGGTAGTGGGTGTGATTCTCGTTCCCAATATTGAGGAAAACTCCTCGAAGCCAATTGATATCCCCTCGGTGTTCCTCAGCGCCGGCGCGTTCGGTCCGCTGGTGTACGCGCTGAGCCGCGTAGGCGCAGAATTTTCGCTTATCGACGGAATCCTGTGCGCAGTCGGCATCGTGTTGTTGGTGATCTTCATCATGCGCCAGCGCCGTTTGGCACCTCACAACCGAGCTCTGCTGGATCTTCGAACCTTCCGCACAAAGAGCTTTAGGCTATCCACAATCATTCTGACCATTGGCTTCATGCTGATGTTCGGCGTGATCATCATTTTGCCGCTCTACCTCAACCTGCGGGGTGTGGACGTCAAGACTATTGGTTTGATTGTGATGCCTGGTCCACTGGTTATGGGCCTGATGGGACCGGCTGTCGGCCGGCTCTTTGACAGCTATGGTCCGCGCCCACTGGCAATTCCCGGCTCCATTGTCCTTGCCCTCGGTCTTTTCGGGCTCGGATTCATCTCGGCATCGACTCCGCTGTGGTGGATCGTCGCCTGCCACATCGTCCTTGAGATTGGCCTGGGACTGCTGTTTACTCCGCTGTTCACCTTCGGTCTTGGTGATCTTCCCAAGCGCCTCTACCCGGATGGCTCGGCAATCATGAACACGCTACAGCAGGTCGCCGGAGCTGTCGGTACTGCACTGTTTGTGGCACTGTCAGCTGTTATTGCCGCTGGCCTGTCCGACACTGGTGCGGCAGCTCCTGCAGCTGACAGCATTATTCGTGGCTATAGCATTGCCATGTTTACCGCCGCAGGATTTGCCGTGGTGCTAGTCTTCCTGACCACGCTGCTTAAGCCGCAGCGGAAGAAGATCGGGTTGCAGTAGCCGCCCCCGAGACCGGGAGTAATACCGCCTAAACTAGGCGGCTTGCTCCCGGCCCCGGATTTCCAACAAAAAACTCCGGTTCCGGCATTCCTCGGTTACGGAAGGCCGCCGCAACTGCATTCGCTGCAGCACCGACACGGTCGTGTGGCAGCAGCGCAATGGCACTGCCACCAAAGCCACCGCCAGTCATTCGGGCACCAAGCGCGCCCTGCTCAAGCGCTACGTCCACAGCAATATCCAGCTCTGGACACGAAACTTCGTAGTCATCCCTCAGCGAAAGATGGCTTGCCACCATCAAAGTGCCGAAGGCCTCGAAGTCCCCCTCGGAAAGCGTTTCAATCGCCTGTGCCGTCCGGTCAATTTCGGTAACAACGTGACGCACTCGGCGCGCCACGGTATCAACCCACTGTTCCCTATCTGCCTCAGCTGGGACGTTCTCTTTCGCCCAATTGATAGCAGCACCAACTGCATCATCCAGACCGCGGAAATCAGATACCCCGAGACCAGCTAACACGGCATCGATGACTCCGCGACGCGTCGCATACTGACCAGCCGAGAGACTATGTCGAACGTTGGTGTTGATCACCAGAACTTCTAGCCCCTCGTCAGCGAAGGCGGCCTGTACAAGCTGGTCAGAATTCTTCGCAAAATCAATGGCCAGCGCGTGATTTTCCTTGCCCTTGATGGAAATACGCTGATCCAGACCGCCGGTAGAGGCACCCACTACCTCATTTTCAGCGCGGATAGCCGCCTCAACGATTCCCTGCTGCTCTTCATCGTTTGGTGCACGCCCGTGGACGACCTCAAAGGCTGCAACGCCGACAGAACACTCCAGAGCGGCGGAGCTGGACAGCCCGGAGCCGACCGGAACATCGGAGGAAATCGCAATGTCAAGGCTTGGACAATCTGCAGGCAACAGCCCTGCCTCACACATAGCCCAGATAGTGCCGACTGCGTATCCTGTCCAATTTGCAGGAGAGTTCGGACCGACATCGGACATTGCGATAGCTACCGGCTTGTCACCGTCTGCGGCGTCGTCCTTGTCCATCAAGTCTGAAACAACTCGCACTGTCCACGAACCGCTGTCAGTCTGAGCGCTCACCGCGGCGAAAGTATTCTGTGCCAACGCGAATGGCAGACAGATACCCCCAGCGTAATCGACATGTTCGCCAATTAAATTGACCCTGCCTGGGGCACGAAAGACCCCCTGTGGTTCAGAACCGAAACTGTGGCGGAATTGCTCAGTTACATCAGATACGGCCTGCTTATGGGGGCGAGTGGGCAGCCAGCGAGTCTGCCCAATTTCCCGGAAACGGTCAGCGATTGCCTCTGGGGTCGTATCCGAAATCCAGGCTCCTTGCCCGGACTCTGAACCCGCAAGGAACTTCATGCGTCCTGCAGAGCGCATCATAGAATAGAGCTGCAAGTGGAGGCGCCCAAACTGGTGATCCTCACCGACCGGTGCTTGGTTCCATGCTGCGATGTACGGCGTCTTGTCAATGCCAGGGAAGAATCGGTCAATACGTCGCAGCAGGTCAAGATACATTGCTGTCAGTTCGTCCTTCTCCGCATCGGTCAGCTCCTGAAAATCACCGACAGCGCGGTTAGCCATAATCATGACTTCGACTGGCCACTTAGCTGCAGCTGGGACAAATGCGGTGAAGTACTCCCCTTCTGCGATGATTCGTCGACCGGAAGCCTTCTCGGCCTCCAGTACATCTTCAAAGAGGTCACGACCGGTGGTTTCGAAGTGGGCTTTCGCGCGGGCGACAATGGCTGCCGCACGTGGCGGCAGATATGGGTACGAGTATATCTGCCCATGAGGATGCTGCAGCGTTACCCCAATTTCCTTGCCCCTATTTTCAAAGGGGAATACCAACCGCACACCTTCGAGCTTGCTGAGTTCCGCAGTGCGGTGCGCCCACGCTTCAATAACGGTGCGAGCACGAGTGAAAGTCAGATCCCGGAAGGAGTCCGAAACATTCGGGGTAAAGCAGACAACCTCACACCGGGCCAAGGCCGGCTTCCGTGGGAAAATCTCGGCGCCGTCGACAGTCTGGGCAAAATCATCCGGAACTTCCATGTGCATGGAAAGCGATGGGAAGCGGTTTTCAAAAACCACCACGTCGTAGTCGCTGGCAGGCACCTCTGTGGGAAGTTGTCCCGGCAGCGTCGGGGCCAGTGGGTTCTCACCAGCAGGAGGCATAAAGGTGCGGTTCATGCGGTGCGCCGCGTAGCAATACCAATCACCCGTCAGCGGATCTTGGCGCAGCTCAGACTCCGTAATCGCCTGTGGCAAATCACGTTCGTCGGTTAACTTTCGGGTCTTTTTGCCCGAGACATAGTCCGGTTCATCGTCGAAGTAGATTAGCTCGCGACCGTCGGCAAGCGTAGTGCGCGTTACCGAAAAAGCGTGAGAATGCTGGTCGTCGGTTGTCATTTTTCCTCCTTATGATTCTTCGACAACCGTTGGGCGCAATTTTGCCCAGGCATAGAAAACGATTGCAAAGAGGAGTAGGGCTATTCCGCTGTACAGGTTATACATCGGCTCTTTAGCAACATTGGTCTCCGGGTTGACCCCAGGGTCAAGAAACAGCCACGACAGCAGCAAAATGATGCCGTAGACACCAAGCAGCGCCCCAATGACGTTGCGGATGTCAAAGGCACCTGCCTTCCTTTTACCGGTGCTGACCGTCGCGTTTACAGTTGAATTGTTGTGTGTCCGTGACATGATCTCTCACTAGCTCCTATGCGAAAACGATGTTGAGGACTACGGCTATCACCAGGCACAAGATACCCAGCGGAACAGTTCGCTGTAACAATGGCAGCTCTGCCTCAGCAGCGTCTGTGAAGTGAGCCTTCGGGGTGACGGACTTGACGAAGCCCACCAGCTCCTCATCGGGTTTCGGCGTTGTCATGAGAGAAACGACCACGGCCACCACAATATCGACGACGAATGCCACGGAGGCGGCAGCGAACGCAGTGCCCTGCCCCGGCAGCTCAAAGATGGTTGCGCTTGCCGACGTGAACTCGGAGATGTACCAGTACAAAATCGCAGCGCCCGTTCCTGCAAGCAGAGACGTCCAACCTGCTGTCGGCGTCATGCGCTTCCAGAACATACCGATAAGGAAGGTGGCGAACAACGGTGCGTTGAAGAAACCGAATAGCGTCTGCAGGTAGTCCATGACGTTGCCGAAATTATCGGCAATCAGTGCGGTGAACACTGCGATGCCGGTCGCGCCAATGGTGGCGATACGACCAACCTTGAGGTAGTAATCGTCTGCTCGATTTTTGACGACGTAGGTCTGCCAAATGTCATAGCTAAAGACTGTGTTGAACGCGGAGATATTCGCTGCCATGCCTGCCATAAAGGCTGCTAGTAGCCCTGCGATAGCGATGCCCAGCAGTCCGTTGGGAAGCAAATCTCTCATTAGGTACAGAATTGCGTCGTTAGGCTTGGCGGTCTGATCCATGATGGGTGCGACGGTCGCGCCGGCGATCATGCCTGGCAGCACCACGATGAACGGAATGAACATCTTTGGAAACGCGCCGATAATTGGAGTCTTGCGTGCGGCCGACAGTGAATCGGCTGCCATGGATCGCTGAACCTCCACGAAGTTAGTTGTCCAATAGCCAAAGGACAGCACGAATCCCAAACCGAATACCAATCCGATGACTGAAACTACCGGGTTTTCAAAACCAGAAATATCCGTGCCCGGCCAGGTGTGGAAGTGCGATTCAGTGGCAACTTTTTCCTTCAGCCCCGACCATCCGCCGACGCTGTGCAGACCGATCAGGGTCAATGGCAATAGAGCTGCGACAATCACAAAGAACTGAAGTACCTCGTTGTAAATCGCTGCGGACAGTCCGCCCAACGTGATGTAGGACAGCACAATGACTGCAGCGACAACCAATGTCAGCCACAGTGGCCAGCCAAGTAGCGCATTGACCACTTTGGCCAGCAGCAAAAGGTTGATACCCGCGATGAGCAGCTGCGCGACGGCGAATGAAATCGCGTTGACAAGGTGCGCTCCGGGACCAAAACGACGCAGCATGAATTCTGGTACTGAGCGAACCTTGGAGCCATAGTAGAAGGGCATCATGACAATGCCCAGGAACACCATGGCGGGAACCGCACCAATCCAGAAATAGTGCATGGTCTGGAAACCGTATTCCACACCATTTGCGGACATACCGACGATTTCCACTGCGCCTAGGTTGGCTGAGACGAACGCCAACCCTGTCACCCAAGCCGGCAGTGAGCGCCCAGAGAGGAAGAAGTCAATGGAGCTGGACACTTTGGCTCGTGCAGCCCAGCCAATGCCGAGGACGAATAGGAAGTATAGGGCAACGATAGAGTAATCCACCCATGATGCCTCGAGACGTAGGGCTGATTGTGCCACTATCACGACGGTCTCCTCACAGTTAGGGAGCTTAAACGTATTCCAGAAATGCACGAATTGGGATTCCCGTTTCTTGGCACCTGGCTGGTGCACACCCAACAAAGGCAGTGAAAGTGGCTAGACCTACCGCGAAGTGTTGAGCCAGATTGCCACTCCCCAGAACAAAAGGAAGACCTATTCTTTTACATTCGTCCCCAAGTGTATTTTCGATTCTTAATTCCAGGTGAATTAATTAAGAAATTTTTAACCCGATTGAGGGGGCTGCACTCTTCTGCGCTGGGAGAACTATTTTCCGCCCGTCGCCGCGCGCAGCCCCATGGCAAGAGTTGTTGTCCCTCCAGCCTCAAGCCGCAGCAAACCGGTACCGGAGCGTAGCGCATCCGGCGGACATGTCATTGGTTCCACCGCAATCGCATTCCCGTGCCCAGGAAATCCTTCTCGTCGTCCAGCGTCGGCAACATAGACCTGGAAGAACCGGAATTCATCATCGGCCCAGAGCACAGCACCCTGGCCATTTGGTCCAACCAAATGCGCTTCACGACGGCGCGGTGAGTCACTCTCCACTGTTTCCTCTGCAGCAAAGAAGCAGTGGTCCAGCCACAGTCCATCCAGCGATACCCCCTCTCGAAGGCTAGGAACCACTGTCTCCGCTGGCACCGCTGGGCCGGCGGGCAAGTTTCGAATTGGCTCCAGTGGCAAGTTTTTATCAACGGGCAACCGCATTGTGCAACTGCCGAAATCAGCGCCCAACGCGTTTAAATAGGGATGCCAGCCCAGACCAAATGGGCACTCCCTATCGCTGCGATTATGCACTGTGAACTCTGCCGATAGGCCATCTGCAGCCGTGACCTGCCAGCGCACGGTCATACCGAGTTCCCAAGGCCAGCCCGGCTGCGGCTCAACTTCCACATGCAAGGTGACGCTACTTTCATCAGCGTCGACCACAGACCAGACGCGATCTGCAACAAACCCGTGAATAGCATTCGCCCGCGACGGCTCCGATATGTCTAGCCGGTGGACTTCCCCATCGAAGATAAACACTCCGTCAGCGACCCTGTTCGGCCACGGAGCCAGCAGCGTACCTGCGGACAACGGTGGATTGAATCCTTTGGGATAATCAGTCAGCAGTGGCAGGCCACAGTACTCCAGTGATCTCGGGCCACCACCGAACTGGGAAATACTTGCGACATAGTCACCGGCGGCAATGTCGATGAATTCATGATCGTGCGCGATAAGTTGCATGCGCAAATCACCTTTCACGTGGGTTCGAAAATTAATCCCTTCGAAACCCGAGATTAACCCAAAACAAAAGCGCGGTTAGGTCAATTTGTGACCTAACCGCGCCTTCGCTAATCGCGTTGTCGGAGGCTACATACAGTACAACCTCCGCCGCCAAGCGTTAGTTGTCTTCGACCGGAACCAGCGAGATCTTGCCGCGGTTGTCGATATCAGCGATTTCGACCTGAATCTTGTCACCGACGTTGATGACATCCTCGACCTTCTCGATGCGCTTGTCGCCACCGAGCTTGGAGATGTGAATCAGACCGTCACGGCCCGGGGTCAGGGAGACGAAAGCGCCGAAAGCGACAGTCTTCACAACAGTGCCCAGGTAGCGCTCGCCGACCTTCGGCAGCTGCGGGTTAGCAATCGCATTAATCTGCTCGATTGCAGCGTCCGCGGCCTTACCGGAAGCAGCCGACACGAATACGGTGCCGTCGTCCTCGATAGAGATATCAGCACCGGTTTCCTCGGTAATGCCGTTGATGGTCTTGCCCTTCGGGCCGATGAGCTCACCGATCTTCGAAGCCGGAACCTTAACGGTGGTGATCTTCGGAGCGAGACCGCTCATCTCGTCCGGAGACTCGATGACCTCAGCCATAGTGGACAGGATGGCCAGACGTGCATCACGAGCCTGGGACAGGGCATCGGCCAGAACCTTCGACGGAATACCGTCGAGCTTGGTGTCCAACTGCAGTGCGGTAATGAAGTCCGCAGTACCAGCGACCTTGAAGTCCATGTCACCGAATGCGTCCTCGGCACCGAGGATATCGGTCAGTGCGACAAAGCGGTTCTCACCGTCAACCTCGCCGGAAACTAGCCCCATGGCGATACCGGCAACCGGGGCCTTCAGTGGCACACCGGCGTTGTACAGCGACAGAGTCGAAGCACAGACCGAGCCCATGGAGGTCGAACCATTGGATCCAAGAGCCTCGGAGACCTGGCGAATGGTGTACGGGAACTCCTCGCGGGACGGCACGACCGGCAGCAGAGCGCGCTCAGCCAGTGCTCCGTGACCAATCTCGCGGCGCTTCGGAGAGCCAACACGACCGGTCTCGCCGGTGGAGTACGGCGGGAAGTTGTAGTGGTGGATGTAGCGCTTGGAGGTAACCGGAGTCAGCGAGTCAATCTGCTGTTCCATCTTCAGCATGTCCAAAGTGGTGACACCCAGAATCTGAGTCTCGCCGCGCTCAAACAGCGAAGAGCCGTGGGCACGCGGAATCAGGCCAACCTCAACGCCCAGGTCACGAATGTCCGTGACGCCGCGACCATCGATGCGGAAGCCCTCAGCCAGAATCTTCTCACGGACAATCTGCTTCATCACTGCGTTGTATGCAGCGCGAATCTGCTTAGATGCAGCCTGCTCGTCGACCTCGTCGGAGACGAAGCGCTCCAGCAGCTGCCCCTCGACGTCCTCCATGTACTCGTTGGTGGCGTCATCGCGTTCCTGCTTACCCGGGATGGTGAGCAGCTTGGCCAGCTTCTTAGCAGACTTCTTCTCGACTGCATCAAAAATCTCATCGCTGTATGCCGGGAACAGCGGGAACTCCTGCGTTTCCTTCGCTGCGCGCTCAGCCAACCCCTTCTGTGCCTCACACAGAACCTTGATGTGCGGCTTTGCGGCCTCGAGGCCAGCGGCGACGATGTCCTCGGTCGGGGCCGGTGCACCGTCAGCAATACGCTTGACGACGGTCTCCCCCGCTCCGGCCTCCACCATCATGATGGCGACATCTTCGACGTTCTTACCACGACGCTTGCGGGTGACGATGCGGCCAGCGACGACCATCTCGAACAGAGCCTGCTCGTGCTGCTCCTCGGTCGGGAAAGCGACCCATGCACCCTCCGGGTGCTTGTCATCAGCAACAAGCGCGATGCGGACGCCACCGACAGCGCCGGAAACCGGCAGCCCGGAAAGCTGAGTTGCAGCTGACGCGCCGTTGATTGCGACGACGTCGTAGCGATCCTTCGGATCCCAGGACATGACGGTGACGACAACCTGTACCTCGTTGCGCAGGCCCTTGACGAAGGTCGGGCGCAGCGGACGGTCAATCAGACGACATGCCAGGATGGCGTCGGTGGACGGGCGGCCCTCACGGCGGAAGAACGAACCCGGAATCTTGCCCGCAGCGTACATACGCTCTTCAACGTCGACGGTCAGCGGGAAGAAGTCAAAGCCCTCGCGGGGCTGGTTGGAAGCGGTGACGGTGGACAGGAGCATGGTCTCCTCGTCCAGGTAGGTGGTCACCGAACCATCGGCCTGACGAGCCAGCTGACCCGTTTCAAAGCGAATGGTGCGGGTGCCGAAATCACCATTGTCGATGGTGGCAACGGCCTCGGTAATACCGAAATCCTCATCAAAGAAAAATTCAACAGCCTTGCTGTTGGCCATAGGTTTCTTACTCCTAGAAATAGCGGCGATCATCGATGTCGCCTGTAAAAGATCGAATGAACTTCGTTTGCGTCACGCATTCTACCAGCTAACGCAGAAAGTTCTCGTATTGGACGGATCGGAGATCTCTCACTGCCATCTGGGTTCTTGCACCTACGCGGGGTTCTAGGAGTTTGCGGAGCGGGGGCACTTATCGATGACTTCTCTTCACTCATCGATGGATTACCGTGTCTTGTCGACGAATTACCGTGTCTTATCGATGGTGCCCCGGCACTTATGCGCACGCTGTCGATCAGCCCCCTCCACATGTCGATGAGGTATTCACTTGTGGCCACGCTACAGCGCATCGATGAGTGAATACCACAACGACAAGTGACCAAAAAGACCCGCCGTGAGCTTCCATTCAATGGAAACCCAAACGGCGGGTCTAAAAGCTTGAAAGCCTTGAATTAACAGAGCAACTTACACCAATGAAGCTCTGACAAACAGGACCTCAAGGGAAACCTTAGCGGCGCAGACCCAGGCGCTCGATCAGCTTACGGTAGCGCTCAACGTCGTTGTCCTGCAGGTACTGCAGCAGGCCCTTGCGACGACCGACCAGCAGCAGCAGACCACGACGAGAGTGGTGATCGTGCTTGTGGAACTTCAGGTGCTCGGTCAGCTGACGAATACGTGCGGTCAGCAGTGCAACCTGAGCCTCCGGGGAACCGGTGTCGGTCTCGTGCAGGCCGAACTCCTTGAGAATCTCAGCCTTTTCTGCAGTGTTCAAAGCCATGTAAATCTAACTCCTTGAATCAAATTATGGTCGTTTTTTCAGTCCACATTCTCGGCTTTCCCGGAACCAAACAGCGTCTGGCAGCTGGTTCCTCGCAACTGCTTGTGGACCGCAGTTACAGCCGACGTTTTACTTTAACAGCTAATCAGTTTTAGCCAAAATGGCCTCGGTGTCTGCGACGTCCTGGTTCATCCGGTCAATGAGCTCCTCGACCGAGTCGAACTTCTCCATTCCGCGAATCCGGTCGACAAACTCAACCTGCCCGGCTGTGCCGTAGAGGTCCGCATGACGGTCAATCACGTAGGCCTCAACCGTTCGATCAGTGTCTCCAAAAGTCACGTTAGTGCCCACCGACACGGCTGCCGGGTAACGCACTCCAAACTCGATATCGCCCTTCGGATCCGGCTCCGGGCGGGCTGCCGTCGGCTGAGCCGTGAACCATGCCGCGTAGACACCATCAGCCGGGATGGCCAGGCCCTCAGCGAAGTCAATATTGGCGGTCGGAAAACCGAGCTGTGCTCCCCCACGCCCCTGACCTGGAATAACATCACCATCTACACGGTAGAAGTATCCGAGGCACGAGGCGGCTGCGGACACCGCGCCGTCGGCAAGCAGACCGCGAATACGTGTCGACGAAACGCGTTCAGTCGAGTCCGCGGCAGTGACATCGAGGAGGTCGACGATGGTGACGTCGACCCCACACTTACGGCCGTGCTCCGGCATAGTCTCGGCAGTACCTGCGGCCTTCTGCCCATAGGTGAAGTTCTGGCCAACGAAGACGGCCTGCGCATTCAGCTTGTCGCGGATAACGGTGCGGACAAAGTCTTCGGCGGGGATGCTAGAGAAGTTCTTGTCGAAAGGCACGACGAGCATGGCATCGACTCCCTCCGCCTCTGCCAGCTCGGCACGACGGGACACGGTGGACAGCGCCGGCGGCACCTTATCCGGGGCAAACAGCGCTACGGGGTTGGGGTCGAAAGTCATCAGTAGCGACTTCACGCCACGAGCACGAGCGTCACTGACCGCAGCAGCTATCAGGCGCTTATGTCCTAGATGAATACCATCGAACACTCCGATGGTTACGACCGTGTCCCCCAGGTCTTCGGGTGCATTGTCCAAGCCATACCAAATCTCCACAGAGAGCTAGTGTAACTGGTCACCGTTTAACACACCGCATATAGCGCAACATAGGATTGCGTCTATGACCGACTTCGATCCGATTGCAGACTCCGGCATTGTCATCGTGGACAAGCCCCAGGGCTGGACAAGCCACGATGTAGTGGGCAAACTCCGTCGAATCTTCCGCACTAAGAAGGTTGGCCACTCCGGCACCCTCGACCCAATGGCCACCGGTGTGCTCGTCCTCGGCATCGGCCGCGGTACACGTTTCCTACCGCATGTCCACGCTGACACGAAGTCCTACCAAGCGACGATTCGGCTCGGCGCCGCCACGCTTACCGACGACGCCGAAGGCGAGTTGCTCTCCGAATCGTCAGCGGCATCGGTGACCGATGAAATGGTTCGAGAGGAAATTGCGAAGTTCACCGGCACGATCATGCAAAAACCTGCGGCGGTATCCGCAGTGAAGATTGACGGTGTCCGCGCCTACGAGCGCATCCGCCGTGGCGAGAAGGTCGATATCCCAGCGCGCCCGGTGACAATCACCCGCTATGAGGTTCTGGACATCCGCCACGACTCCGATCCTTCCCGTCCCGGGGAGTGCATCGATATAGACGTGGAGGTCGACTGCTCTGCTGGCACTTTCATCCGCGCCTTAGCTCGTGACTTGGGGGATGCACTGGGTGTCGGTGGTCATCTCACCGCTCTGCGACGTACTACCGCCGGCGTTTTCACTATTGAAGAAGCATTGACTATCGACGAGCTCGCAGCGAAAGCCGAGCAGTTCGACACCGCCAATCCAGAAATTGCGGAGATGCGACGCCCAGTCCCGGAGCGCGCCGCTTCCCTGCTGCCGATGAGTCTGGACGAGGCCTGCCAGCGTTGCTTTGATACCCGCGAAATTACTGAACAGCAGGCGGCTGATTTGGCTCAGGGCAAGTGGCTGGAGCCAATCGGAATACCTGGAGTCTATGCGGCGGTGTCTCCAACGGGAAAGGTTCCGGCGCTGCTCACAGAATCTGGCAAACGGGCCAAGACGGTCTTCGTGGTACGCCCGGCCACGCTGTAACTACTTCTCAAGGCTTTTTAACACTGCTCGAGCCACACCGCGGTGACAACGACGCCTGCACCGCGAACCCAGAAGCCCTTTACTCCGCTGAAGGTATCGGGAATCTCACGGTGAAACGTTAGCTGTAAGGGGCCGCCTGCGAGTCCCCGGGAAAAACCTCGCGCTGCTATCCGTCTCTTCCTCGGTTGCACGGAAACTTCGTCGAAGTCTAGCCACTGCCCGACTATCGGCTCCCAGAGTTTGTACATTGATTCCTTGGCACTAAATTGCACCAGCGGGTCCAAGCGAGCTTCGTCAGTGCACAAGACTGCATCGATGATTCCTAACTCTAGAGTCTGCTCGACCTCGACATCGATGCCAATCCCCTGCAGCTGTTCAGCGCTCGCGGACACAGCTGCCACGGCCCCGTCGCAGTGGCTAATTGACCCCACGACTCCTCGCGGCCACAGCGGCGCTCCGGTGGTCGACATGCCAATCCCACCTGGGGCAGACTCTCCTAGCCGTTGCAACGTCTCATGTGCAGCGAGGCGCCCTCGGGTGAAATCACGGATTCGAGCAGGTGCTGCACTATCAGACAGCCTCAACTCAGCAGTACGGAGCTGCTGCAATTCCGCATCACTAAACGGACGCTCGGAATTGGAGTCAATAACCAGCCGGCTACCGGCGGGCAAATGCCTGGCCAAGTACTCCTGGACGTCGGCAAGCTCACTCATGCGCTGATGCCGTACCATTTCTCTCCACGGAAACGGGTAGCGACAAAGATGAGTCGCAGAATCATGAAGGCCAAGAGACCGCACCACACGCCGGTCAGCCCCCAGCCAAATGCCTGCGCCAGCCAGACCGGTGGGAGGAATCCGCACAGGACCGCGCTAACGGTGGCGTTACGGAGGAAGGCTGCGTCGCCGGCGCCGAGCAACACGCCATCGAGCGCGAAGACGACACCGCCGATAGGAATCATTGCGACAAGAATCCACCATGGTCCGGCGGTGACTGCGTCAATCACGCCTGTGGCGTCGGTAAAAATGCGGACGATGCTGGCATTACCCACTGCGAAGACAGCCGCTAGGCCGAGGGCAATGACGCTTGACCAGACAGTAACCCGCTTGCCAGTCCAGCGAGCAACGGCCGTGGAGCTACCTCCCAACGCTGCACCGACGAGCGTCTGTGCAGCAATCGCTAGCGAGTCGAGCACCAACGAGATCAGATTCCACAGTTGCAGCATGACCTGATGCCCACCGAGCGTGGTCGGCCCAACTCGGCCGGCAACCGCTGCGGCAGAGAGGAACGCTACCTGGAAGGACAAGGAGCGAACGATGAGATCGCGGCCAAGGACGAGCTGGCTTTTGATAATAGCGCCATTAGGGCGCATGGAGAGCTTGCGGTTAGAGCACTCTTTGATAAGACTGCGGAGGAACAGCCCGCCGGTAATCAATTCGCCGAAAAGAACGGCCATCGCAGAGCCCTCGAGTCCAAAGGCGCGGACCAGCGGCACAATCACAATAGCGGCCGGCACAAGGCCTGAGAGCACAAATAGCAGCGGCGTGCGGGTGTTTTGGATACCGCGCAACCAACCATTTCCAGCCTGCGCAATCAACGTCAGCGGAATGGCGAAGGCCGCAACTCGCAACCACTGCCCGGCATCATGAGCGACCTCCGGATGAGGAGCCAACCAACCGGTAAAAACCGGTGCTAGCCCCACGATGATGGCAAAGAGGCTAATGCCCACAAAGATGGCGACCCACGTCGCTTGCAGTCCCTCTTCGACCGCCTCGTCCACGTTGCCCCTGCCAAAGGCTCGCGCTGATCGGGCGGTCGTGCCGTAAGCCAAGAAAGTGAGCTGCGTAGTTACCACGGAAAATACCGTCGAACCAGCGGCAAGCGCCGCAAGCTGGACGGCTCCCAGCCGACCGATGACAGCCGTGTCCAGTAGCACATAGAGGGCGGGCGCGGCAAGAACGCCCAACGCTGGCAACGCCAGCGAAACGATTGCGCGAAGGCTGACATCTGACTTCGCACTGTGCCCGGTTCGCTCGATGCCAGTTTGCTCAATCTCAGTGCGCTCCTGAGTTTCTCGCGAGTCCGACAATCCCCTAGGCCTCGCTTGCGGCTCGGCGTGCCTGGGCTGCGACATCGCTGGTGTCCAGGATGGCCTGCAGCAGCTCTTCCTTGCTGCACTCGCGAGTCAGACCGGCGGCACGCTCGTGGCCACCGCCGCCGATTTCCAGGGCGACCTGGGAGACATCGACAAGCTCGCGAGAACGCAGCGAGACCGCCCACTGGCCTGGCTCATACTCCTTAAGTACAGCACAGACGTCGGCAGCATTAGTCGTACGCACAATGTCCACGACCGATTCAATCTCATCGTGGCCAACTTCGGCAGTCTGGTCGTGCTCAATAACGACGTGGATTAGGCCTGCGCCGTCGCCCCAGTCCGGCACCAATGTCGCGGTGGAAAGCACCTTGCCCAGGAACGGCAGGTAGGCAAACGGATGCTCTTCCAGCAGCTGTGCACCAATCGTGCGCGGATCGAGCCCCTTATCCAGCAAGCGCGCCGCTGCAGTGTGCATGCGAGAACGACCGAACTGGAACGACGCGGTATCCGTCAGCAGCCCTGCGTAGAGAGCATGAGCCATCGGCGTGGTCAGCTTGATACCCCAGACACCGAAGAAGTCCAGGAGCACCATAGTCGAAGACTCTGCGAGTTCATCAACCATGTTGACAGACCCAAAGCGAGTGTTGGTCGCGTGATGGTCAACATTGATAACGCGGTCGGAGGCCATCACGCGCTCTTCCAGCGCACCGAGGCGCCCCGGGCTTGCGCAATCGACAGTCACCCACGTGTCAATGTCTTCATCCAAGTCCGTGTACTCGACGAAGCGTTCCCATCCGGGGATGGTCAGCAGCGACTTGGCTGGCAAATCGCTCTCGCCATAGCTGGCGACAGCAGAAATGCCACGCTGTACAAGAGCCATGACCATCGCGGATGCGGCACCAATCGCATCCGCATCGGGGTGAACATGGGCAATGACGCCGACTTTCTTAGCGTCGGCAAGCATATCCTGCATCTGCTGAATCGGCTTGGACATGCGGCGATCAATCGCCTGGGAAAGCTGGTGAGCTGCCTGCTCCTGAGCCTGCGGAGAAGTGGTCACGTGGGTGCCCCTTTCATCGATAGATGTGGCCGGTGGAGAGTTTTACTCCTCGTCGCGGTATGGGTTGGCATCGCCTGCGGGCTTTGCGTTTCTAGCCTGCTCAGCCAATTCCGCGTCGCGCGCGCGAGTCCTATCGAGCAGCTCCTCAAGGTGCGCGGAAATCTCCGGCACCGTGTCAACCTCAAAAGCCAGCGTCGGTGTGTAGCGCACACCGGTGCCACGGCCCACCAGGGAACGCAGCTGCCCCTTCGCCTTTTCCAGCGCTGCTGCTGCCGACTCATAGTCCGGTTCCTCGTCGAGCGTACGTCCGCGCACCGTGTAGAAAACTGTGGCGTCGTGCAAATCGCCGGTGACGCGGCAGTCAGTGACAGTCACAAACTCCAGCCGTCGGTCCTTAATCTCACGCTCAATTGCGCTGGCGACAATCTCCTGAATACGCTTGGACAGCCTGCGCGCGCGTGCTGGATCTGCCATTTTTGGCTACTCCCTATCTATCTATACCTGTGCGTAACGATTCGTAGCTAGACCCCATATAGCGTGGGGCCTGAGGTACCCCTTCGCTGACAAAGACCCAATTGGGATCCGGCAAAAACGGTTCAATACAAAGGACTGCTAATACTAACACGCAAAACACTACTCAACTTCGAACCGCATGTTTCGCGACTTCATCAATGTCATCGACAACCGGGAAGCCAGCCCGAGAGGAGCTCAGAATCTTTGCCTACAGCTAACGACCTACCCGCAAGCTCTTAACGGCGCTCCACGAAGTTGTACATCGGTAACCCATTAACAAGAGAGTGATACAAAGTGACCACCTTTCACGAGGATCGATTGCCAACGCTGGATCCGCAATGGTTTCTTCGGAATCAAAGGTGAACTTCCCTGGCCAAATCTTGTCCAATTGCGCAAGAGTCTCCTCTGCGCTCGCAGGACGATAATTCAAAATATTTGTTCGCGGCAGTTCATCTTCGAGTGCAAAGAGACTAGTTTAAAGCCCATAGCGAAAACGATACGCAAAAAAGGCGCTCCCCGAAGGGAGCGCCTTATCAAAGTGCACGCAGCGTTTAGCTTACGTTGCTAAGTACGCGGAACCTCGACCATCTCGTAGACCTCGATAACATCGTCCACCTGGATGTCCGGGTAGGACAGCACCATGCCGCACTCGTAACCGGCTGCGACCTCGGTTGCATCGTCCTTCTCTCGCTTCAGCGACTCGATAGTCGCCGAATCCGTAATGACGTTGCCGTCACGAACCAGGCGAGCCTTCGCGTTGCGGCGGACCTTGCCGGACTCGACCATACAGCCGGCGATGAGGCCAACTGCGGAGGACTTGAAGATGGCGCGAATCTCTGCACGACCAATCTCCTTCTCCTCGTAGACCGGTTTGAGCATGCCCTTCAGAGCAGCCTCGACATCCTCGATAGCACGGTAGATCACCGTGTAGTAGCGGATGTCAACGCCCTCAGCGTTGGCAACCTCGGTGGCCTTGCCCTCGGAGCGAACGTTGAAACCGATGATGACGGCGTCAGACGCAGCAGCCAGCGTGACGTTGGTCTGTGTAACAGCACCGACACCACGGTCGATGATGTTCAGTGCGACCTCGTCGTCGACCTCAATCTTGAGCAGGGCTTCTTCCAGTGCCTCGACGGTACCGGCGTTGTCGCCCTTCAGGATCAGGTTGAGGGTGTTGGTCTCCTTCAGGATTTCGTCCAGGTTCTCCAGGGAGACACGCTTACGACGACGTGCCTGCAGCGCATTACGACGACGTGCGTCGCGGCGGTCTGCAATCTGGCGGGCAGTACGATCCTCGTCAACAACCAGGAGGTTGTCACCAGCACCCGGTACGGAGGTCAGGCCGAGCACCTGAACCGGACGGGAAGGACCGGCCTCATCGACGTCGTTGCCGTACTCATCGACCATGCGGCGAACACGACCATATGCGTCACCGACAACGATCGAATCACCGACGCGCAACGTACCGCGCTGAACGATAACGGTTGCCACCGGACCACGGCCACGGTCAAGGTGAGCCTCAATGGCGACACCCTGGGCGTCCATATCCGGGTTGGCGCGCAGATCCAACGACGCGTCGGCAGTCAACAGCACTGCTTCGAGAAGCTGATCGATGTTGAGACCCTGCTTAGCAGAGATATCGACGAACATAGTGTCGCCGCCCCACTCTTCGTCAGTGAGACCGTATTCAGTCAGCTGACCACGAATCTTCTGCGGATCTGCAGTTTCCTTATCAATCTTGTTGACTGCAACGACAATCGGCACATCAGCGGCCTTGGCGTGGTTAATAGCCTCAACCGTCTGCGGCATGACGCCGTCATCAGCTGCAACAACCAGAATCGCGATATCAGTCGACTTGGCACCACGAGCACGCATGGCGGTAAACGCCTCGTGACCCGGGGTATCCAAGAAGGTAACCTTGCGCTTCTCGCCGTCGAGCTCCACCGGCACCTGGTAAGCACCGATGTGCTGGGTAATACCACCGGACTCGTGGCCACCAACGTTGGCCTTACGAATCGTGTCCAACAGGCGCGTCTTACCGTGGTCGACGTGACCCATCACCGTTACCACTGGCGGGCGCTGTTCCAGGTCCTCATCGTCACCCTCATCCTCACCGAATTGGAGGTCGAAGGACTCAAGTAGTTCACGGTCCTCATCCTCTGGCGAAACAACCTGGACCTTGTAGTCCATCTCGTCGCCGAGCAGCTGCAAGGTCTCGTCGGAAACCGACGCGGTTGCTGTAACCATTTCACCGAGATTGAACAACGCCTGAACCAGTGCTGCGGCATCGGCATTGATCTTCTCAGCGAAGTCGGACAGCGATGCGCCGCGCGCGAGGCGAATGGTCTTGCCATTACCGTTAGGCAGCTTAACGCCGCCCACCACGGATGGTGCCTGCATTGCCTCGTACTCGTTGCGCTTCTGGCGCTTCGACTTCCGTCCGCGACGCGGGGCGCCTCCCGGCCGCCCGAATGCACCTGCAGTTCCACCACGACGTCCGCCGCGACCACCGCGCGGTCCGCCACCCGGGCCACCCGGGCCGCGACCACGGCCGCCGAAGCCACCGCCACCGCCGCCGCGGCTTGCCTTTGCAGGCATCTGCCCCGGGTTCGGGTGCGAAGGCATCATTGCCGGAGTCGGACGATTGCCGCTCGGCTTATTACCGCGGCCCTGTCCGCCTTGCGGACGCGGGCTGCCCTGGCGTCCTCCCGGCTTCGGCCCCGGACGGCCGTTTCCACCCTGCGGGCGAGGGCCACCCTGGCGTCCACCCGGCTTCGGCCCCGGACGGCCAGAACCGCCCTGCGGACGCGGCATGTTGGACGGCCGCGGTGCCGGACGGGACGATCCGCCGGTCGAGAATGGGTTGTTCGCCACACGCGGTGCGCGTCCGCCTGGCTTCGGCCCCGGCTTCGGGCCAGCAGGCTTCGGCGGGCGTGGCATTTCCTGTCCCGGCTTCGGCGAACGGGACGGTGCAGCTGGCTTGGCACCCGGTTTTGCCGCCGCTGGTGCAGCAGGCTTAGCGCCTGGCTTGGCACCCGGTTTTGCTGCCGCCGGTGCAGCAGGCTTAGCGCCTGGCTTAGCTGCTGGCTTCGCACCCGACTTAGCTGCAGCCTTGGCCGCTGGGACCGGTGCGGATGCATCAGCACTTGCGCCAGCATTCTTTTCTTCGTAGACCTTCTTCATCTTTCTGACGACGGGTGGTTCCACCGTCGAAGAAGCGGTCTTAACAAACTCGCCCTGAGCCTTTAGCTCCGCGAGTAGTTCTTTGCTGGTGACCCCGAGCTGCTTAGCGAGCTCATGGACACGTAGCTTTCCGGACACTGCTCTCCTCACTAGTGGGGGCCGAGCAGCGCCCGATGGCGGATTCGTCCGCGCACCGAGAGCGCCTGCAGGGCTCCCTCTTATCTATTGCCGTTCATCGCTGATGCTTCATCGTGTGCTCATCAGTGTTCAGGTCTTTCTGTTCTCATTTTTCCTGCCTCCCTGCTTAGCGACACGCACATCGTCGACGGGGTTGAAATCCTCCGCCGCCGCTTCGTAGTGCGTGGCGATAAACTGTTTAACCGGAAACGCATCTACCTGCGTAGATACCTTCAGTGCGCGGCCAAATGCACGACGCTTGTCGGCGATCTCCCAAGCCTTTAGTGTTGGGGTGATCCAGGCACCTCGTCCCTGCATCCGACGACGCGGATCAGCAACGACGGCTACTGAGCCATCTGAACGGGTGGTAGCGACAATGCGCAGCAGCTCCGAGCAATCGCGGCGCTGCTTAGTTGCAATACAGGTACGTGTGGGTGCAGGTGTATGAGTTGTCGAATTCGGGTTTGTCACCCGCGAAGTCGTCATACTCCTGACGCACCCACCTTCCTGCTAAGAAATTCAGCGCGAAAATTCGCATAAGAAAATCACGCCATGTCGTTTGGCCTTCTCCCAGCATAACCCGAAAAGGCGGGAAAGTGCCAACCCCTTATGCACTTTCCCGCCTCTATCGCGACCTCTAGGACGCTGACCTTGTGTCTACTCCGAGTCGGAGTGGATATCGATTCGCCAGCCGGTCAGACGAGCCGCCAGACGGGCATTCTGCCCCTCCTTGCCGATAGCAAGAGAGAGCTGGTAATCGGGCACCACAACGTGTGCACGGCGCTCGTCCATGTCCAAAATCTTGACGCTAACTACCTTGGCTGGCGCCAGCGAGTTACCAACGAACTTCGCCGGATCCTCGTCGTAGTCGATAATGTCAATCTTCTCGCCCTTGAGCTCGTTCATAATCGAGCTCACACGCTGACCGCGGGGCCCAATGCAGGCGCCCTTAGCGTTGAGACCCTTGACCGTGGGACGTACAGCAACCTTGGTGCGGTGACCGGCCTCGCGCGCAATGGAAATCAATTCCACTGCCCCATCGGCAACTTCCGGAACTTCAAGTTCGAAGAGCTTGCGAATGAGCTCCGGGTGCGTGCGTGACAGGTGAATCGCAACACCGCGCGGTGTCTTGTTCACACCGACGACGTAGCACTTGATGCGGTCGCCGTGCTTGAGTTCCTCACCTGGCAGCTGCTCAGCCGGCATCAGAATACCGTCGCGGCCGTTGGCCTCCGAACCGATGTGGACGACGACAATGCCTTTTTCATTGGCATAGACATCGCGCTGGACCACGCCGGAAATGACCTGGTTAGACAGGTCAGCGTATTCGTCGAGAACCTTGTCGCTCTCCGCATCCCGCAGACGGGAAAGGATGGTCTGACGAACAGCGAATGCAGCGGTACGCTCAAAGTCCTCCGGAGTGTCGTCCCATTCGGAGATGAGATTGCCCTCGTCGTCGCGCTCCTGGGCAAAGACTATGACGTCACCGGTCTCACGGTCGATTTCGACGCGCGCGTACTGTGCCGGTGCGGTGGTATTACGGTAGCTTTCACGCAATGCCCGGGCGACCAGTCCCAGCATTTCGTCGACAGGAATACCCTTTTCCTTTTCCAAGGTTCGCAGGGCAGCTAGTTCAATCTTCACTTGTTATCCTCCAGCCTGGTCAAGGCATCGTCATAGTCTAGTCCCGCAAAATCTTTTTCGGCTGCGGGCGGATTAGAGAATTCAACTTGTACCACTGCACGGGCCACATTGGTTAATTGGACACGCTGACCAACAGCCTTCAAACGCCCCTTTGGCCCTTTAGAGGTAACGAGAATGATGGATTCTTCATCCGGCGACAGCGCACCAATGCGGGCTGCAATCGCGGAACCGTCGGCAAGCGAAATCTCCGCAATACGACCACGGTTACGACGCCAGTGCCGAGGCTGAGTCAGCGGTGCGTCGATACCAGGAGTGGAAATTTCCAAGGTGTAGCCCTGAGCGCCGAAGTCGGCTTCACCACGTGCCTCCGCGGCATCCAGAGCCGAAGATACTTCATGCGTGGCCTGTTCCAGAACATCGAGGTCAGGACGCTCATCTGCGTCAACCAACACAATGACCTGTGACTTTGCGCCGGCGCGAACGACCTTGACATCTTCCACATCCAGGCCGATTTGTGCGAGCGCCGGGCTCACAAACTGTTCAATTTTCTCGGGTGCGGGTATCGCCATAGTCGTAGAGTCTACAGGTCAAGTGCTAGGAATTGCGCACCTGGGCGCTTTCCACACACCGCATTGATACAAAGTGCCGCCCGCCGTGGCACCATAGTGAGGTGATTGTTGAACCTCCCGCCCCCAGCTCTGCTTCCGCATCGCGTCGCACTCGTACTCTCTCGCGCCGTGGCTTCCTCGCTGCTGCCCTCGCCGCGGGATCACTTCCCGCGCTCTCCGCGTGCTCGCATCTGGTGGCACCGCGCCCGGATTACGCCATTGAGGTTCTCCACGCGCTCGCCGCGCGCGATGCACGTTCGCTTATCGACGCCAATCCTGACCTCGCAGCCGTGCGCTCCGCGCAAGTTACCGAACTGGATAAGGAAATCACACGCGCCTGCGGCACCCACAAGGACGGTAAACCGGTCGATGAATGCGGCTCGGACGCAGCAGTCCTAGGATCCCTGCCTACCGGTACCGATGCGAAGTTACTGCTCACAGACTCGCGAAATAATCCAGTACTGACGAAGGCTCTGGATTCACGCACGACGCTGCGGGAAGCGCACACTGCGCGCCTTGCTACAGCTGTTGATGGCGGTATAGTCCTCGCACTGCGTGCGGCGGGTGCCAAATGGGAGGAACTCGTCCCCTTGATTCCCAGTGACAGGGATGAAATATCGGGTGCCGAAGAGCAGATGACTAAGGCACTGCAGGCCGAATACATGATGATTTACGGTGTCGGTGTAGCCGCACCACGTGTCGGAGGCGATACCACTACTGCTCTTTTGGCTCGTGGCGAGCGCCACCGTATTTTGCGCGATCGTGCCCGACTAATTTTGGAAGATTCCGACGTTGAGGTGCCGGAGAGCGCACCTGGCTATATGCCGGAAGATGCTCCTTCACCGGATACAGCGCCCGTCGATTATATGGTTGCGTTGGAACGCTACTGCGTGCAGGCGTGGGAAGACGTGCTGCTTGCTGCTAATAACTCTCGGATGCGTATGTTCGCACTGCAGGCAGCTGGTGTGGCTGCCGCCGGTGCGACAGCGCTAGGTGGCAACAACTTGGAGCCGTTGCCCGGGCTCTAAGCCTTGCGAACCAGCTCCGCGACGTGAGCTGCAATGCCGTCAGCGGCGACCTCGTCGGTCTCGTTGGTCAGGCGGTTACGCAGCTCCACCTTGCCGTCCGCGTAGCCACGGCCAAAGATGACCACAAACGGCATACCCAGCAGCTCGGCGTCCTTGAACTTCACACCGGGGCTGACCTTCGGACGGTCGTCGAAAAGCACCTCAATGCCCTGCTGACTGAGGTCTTCCGCCAGCTGTTCGGCGGCCTCAGCTGCTTCGGCGTTCTTGCCGGCCACAGCGATGTGAACCTTGTACGGAGCTGCGGCAACTGGCCACTTGAGGCCCTTTTCATCCAACTGCTGTTCTGCGAGGACAGCGACCAGGCGGGACACGCCAATACCGTAGGACCCCATCGTCGGACGAGCACGCTTACCGTTGACATCGAGGATGTCGACTTCAAAGGCGTTGGTGTACTTGCGGCCCAACTGGAAAATGTGACCGATTTCGATGCCGCGCTCAATCTTCAGCGTGCCATGCCCCTCCGGAGCCGGGTCGCCGTCACGCACCTCTGCGACATCGCAAATACCGTCAATCTGGAAGTCGCGACCAGCGACTACATCGACAATGTGCTTGCCTTCCTCGTTGGCTCCTGTAATCCAATTCGTGCCCTCCGCCACGCGGGGATCAGCTAGGACCTTCACACCGTGATCGGCGAGCCCCTGCGGGCCGACGTAGCCCTTGATCAGGAAGTCATTGGCTGCGAAGTCCTTGTCCTCCAGCAAGCGCGCCTCACCCGGTTCAAATGCGACTTCGAGACGCTTTTCATCGACCTCACGGTCACCGGGAACCAGGATTGCGGTGAGCTGTTCCGGCAGGGCGTTGCCCTCCTTATCGACCTTCTTCGGGTCGACGGCGACGAGAACGCACTTCAAAGTATCAGCAGCAGTGACCTCGCGTCCGAGGTCTGCGCCATTGGCCCAATCAACAAGCGCTGCGATGGTGGTGCAGTTCGGAGACTCGTAAACCTTCGCCTCCGGCTGTCCCTCAATCCGCTGCGGTTCGACTGCCGGAATCTTCACGGCTTCAACGTTGGCGGCGTACTCACCGTCGGTGGAGACTACGAAGGAGTCTTCGCCATTTTCGCTAACAGCCAGGAACTCCTCGGAGGCCGAACCGCCCATAGCGCCGGAGATGGCGTGGCAGATTTCGTACTTAATGCCCAGCCGGTCAAAAATTCGCTGGTAGGCACCGCGGTGCTGCTGATAAGAATTCGCCAGCCCCTCGTCGTCCATGTCGAAGGAGTAAGAGTCCTTCATCACGAACTCGCGGCCACGCAGAATACCGGCGCGCGGGCGGGCCTCGTCGCGGTACTTGGTCTGAATCTGAAACAGCGTCGTCGGGAAATCCTTGTAGGAGCTGAAAAGATCCTTGACAGCCAGCGCGAACATCTCTTCGTGCGTCGGCCCCAGCAGGTAGTCCGCGCCCTTGCGATCCTTCAGACGGAACAGCTCGGGGCCATATTCAGTCCACCGATTCGTCGCCTCGTACGGTTCACGCGGGAGCAGTGCGGGGAATGCCAACTCCTGTGCGCCAATACCTTCCATCTCCTCGCGCACAACCTTCTCTACGTTGCGCAAAACCTTCAAGCCCAGTGGCAGCCAGGAGTACACACCAGGGGCAGTTCGCCGGATGTAGCCGGCACGGACGAGCAGCTTGTGGCTAGGGACCTCGGCGTCAGCTGGATCCTCGCGCAGTGTGCGCAGAAACAGCTGGGACATTCGCGTAATCATGAGTGTTGATTTTACCCGTCGATCCTTCTTCGCAACATGCGGGGCATTACTATGGTGCCCATGCTCGTAGTCCTACCCCCATCTGAAACCAAAGCCACTGGTGGCAGCCATCCCGCAGTGGACTTTTCCTCGCTGAGCTTCGGCTCCCTCAACCCCATCCGCGAGCGCATTGCAGCCGATCTCGTGGCATTAAGTGCGAACAGGGAAGCTGCGATGGAAACACTGAAACTGGGGCCACGTCTCGCTGACGAAGTCACGGCTAATGTTGCACTCCTAGAGTCACCGACCATGCCGGCCCTCGAGCGTTATACCGGGGTGCTCTACGACGCACTCTCCCCCAGCGATCTGCCGGAAACCGGCCGGGCTCGACTCGCCATCGGGTCAGCGCTCTTCGGTGTCATTGGCGGGGACGACCTCATCCCCCACTACCGTCTCTCTGGTACGGTCAAGCTCCCCTTCGCGGATCAGCCTGCCGACGCAGCGCCCACTATGAAGCGCCGTTGGGGCACCGCCATCACCGAGGCTCTCAATAATGTCGACTTCCTTATCGACCTTCGTTCCGGCACCTACGCCAATTTGGGCAAAGTCAAGACCGCGACAACGATGACCGTGCTCACCGCCGAGGGCAAAATCGTCAGCCACTTCAACAAGCACTACAAGGGCCTATTTGCCCGAGCCATCGCCCTTTCCGACACGGTACCGAGCTCCCCCACAGAGGCCGTCGACATCGCGCGCGCCGCAGGATACAACGTCTCGCTTGACGACGACACCCTCATCTTCCGCGTCCCGGAAAACTAAATGTCGTCGTTGTAGCGCTTCCGGCCTGCGACAATCGCAACAATCAGAGCAATAACAGCGATGAAAATGCTGTCGTATCGCGATCCTTCTCCGCCCAGGAGAAGGAGGCGGAAGATGATCATGGCTCCGAGGTAGAACACCAGGAAGGTCGCAGCGCCCAACCAGATGGCGCTACGCAACTGATCGTCGGCAAGCAGTCGGGTAACAAGCCCTGCCTTTTGCTGCTTTGGCTCTCGTTTCTTCGACTTGTTGTTGCTCGACTTGTTGTTCCTACTCATCGCCCTCATCCAGACCGGCAACTTCACCGATGACGATAACGGCGGGTGGCTTGATTGCCTCTTCGACCATTTTCTCGCCAAGCTCGCCGAGCGTGCAGCGTAGCGACCGCTGATTCGGCAGCGTGCCGTCCTGGATGACCGCAGCCGGAGTCTTCGGGCTGCGGCCGGCCTTCATCAAAGCCTCGGCGATCTTCGGCCCGTTCTTAACTCCCATAATGATGGCAATAGTGCCGTGCATCCGGCCCAGCGCGTCCCAATTGACCAGAGACGTCTTGTGTCCTGGTGGGACGTGGCCGGACACAACAGTGAATTCATGGTTGACACCACGCATGGTAACTGGGATACCAATCGTCCCCGGTACCGCCAGGGCCGAGGTAATACCCGGCACAACGCGAACCGGCACACCTGCCTTCTGCAGCTCCTGAAGCTCTTCAAAACCGCGGCCGAAGATGTACGGATCACCACCCTTGAGCCGGACCACAAAGTAGCCCTCACGGGCACGATGAACTAGGAGTTCATTAATACGATCCTGGGCCATGGCACGACCGTAAGGAAGCTTGCCGGCATCGATAATTTCGACATCCGGCTCCAAATCACCGAGCAGCGACAGCGGACCGAGGTGGTCTGCAACGACGACGTCGGCAAGCCGGAGCAGGCGACGCCCTTCAACGGTAATGAGGCCGGGATCGCCCGGGCCACCGCCTACGAGTGCGACCTGACCAGCGAGGTCCCCGGCGCGCGACGCGCGACGTCCGGTCAGCGCCACAGGAGTAAGAGGGCTGGAAGACCCGGTTTCATCATCGACAAGAATGCCTCGGCGGTGCCCCTCGAGTGTCACCTCCCGCAGCAACGACTCGTCGCAGCAGACCATGAGAGCCTTGCCCCAACTCATCGCCTCGGTAAAACCGGTGCGGGTCAAAGTAATACGGCCGTCTGCAGCCCAGGCCTCAATCGCAGTAGTTACTTCCCCACCCTCACACACAGTGACATCAGCACCAGAGTCCAACAACCGAGGAATCACGCGCTCTGCAGCTGTGGAACCGCCAATCACCAACACACCGTAGTCTTTGAGAAGCAAACTCATGGCTAATACCTTACCCGGCGCACGAAGCGACAAAGCGACTGACGTTCCCTGGCGCACCGGCTGGATGAACATGCAGGTACCCGGCGTGAATCCGCCCAGAATCAGAAACGAAGCCGTCGCGAACTGTCTCGCCTTGATATCCACGCCAACCCCAGGCGGGTTGCCATCCGGCCGCGGCAGCGGCACTTGCGGTGTCATCGGTAAGTGCTGTCTTGTGGAACTCGTGACCGCGCACACGCGCCCCGACTGGGCACAGCGCAGAATCTGTCAGAGCCACAGCCTCCCGGTACCCCAGCTTCAGCCGTGCCATGTGTGCTCGACCCGGGATGATGCCGCACATACGGCGCCCGCCGAGATCTTCAAGCAACCAGAGGAGACCCGCACATTCGCCGTGAATCAGGGCACCATCCTCGGCAGCCTGACGTAGATCTCGACGAATGTCATCGCGAACCGATAGCGCTTCAGCATGCTCTTCCGGGAATCCACCGGGCACGATGTAGCCTTCGGCTGTCGGCAGTTCGTCAACCAACGGGTCAAAATCCACGACCTCGGCTCCAGTGGCTCTCAATAGCTCACGGTGCTCTGCATAGGTAAACGAGAACGCAGGGCCCGCCGCGACCGCCACGCGCACGCGACGCTCAGTGGCCAGCGGTTCAACAAACTGTGCGGGGTCCCACGGCTCAGCTGGATAGGGCTGCTGAGCAAGCTGAATCAGCCGGTCGATGTCGATGTAAGTCTCTACCAAGTTGGCCATCGATTCAATGACGGTTTCTAACTGCTCACCCTGCTCGACTGCAGTCACCAGCCCCAAATGCCTGCTGGGCACCTCAATATCGGTCACTCGCGGAATAGCACCGAGCACCTCGACACCCATGGCCTCCACAGAACGAGTGATGATGTCCGCATGTCGCGGGCTGCCCACCTGATTAATAATCACGCCACTGACACGGACATCAGTGCGAAGCGTGGAGAAACCGTGGACGACTGCCGCCGCCGACTGCGACATGTGCCGGGCATCAATAACCAACACCACCGGAAGTCCCAAGAGCGAGGCAATCTCAGCTGTCGACCCCTCCACCGACAGCGGGTCGTTGCCGATACGGCCGTCAAAAAGCCCCATCACACCTTCGACTACCGCAATATCGCTGTCAGCAGCTCCATGCGCATAGAGTGACCCAATCATCTCAGGCGCGCACATGAAAGAATCTAGATTGCGTCCGGGGCGACCAGCGGCTACCCCGTGATAGCCGGGATCAATATAGTCGGGTCCGACTTTGAAAGGTGCCACCGCCTGGCGGCGCGACAGTGCACGCATCAAACCCGTGGAAATTGTCGTCTTTCCCGTGCCTGAAGCTGTCGCCGCGATGACAATTCCAGGCGCTACCACTCGATGCCCTTTTGTCCCTTACGTCCGACATCCATCGGGTGCTTAATCTTGGTCATCTCCGTCACCAGATCCGCGACCTCCACGAGCTTCGGATCCGCATCGCGGCCAGTCATCACCACATGCTGGCGGCCGGGACGGTTCCTCAATGTCTCCACCACATCGTCGACATCAATCCAACCCCACTTGATTGGGTAGGTGAACTCGTCGAGGACGTAGAAGTCGTGCACCTCATTTTCCAGGCGCCGCTTGATCTCCTGCCATCCCTCGGCAGCAGCTGCCGCATGGTCCTCCTCAGTGCCCTGCTTACGCGACCAAGACCATCCTTCACCCATCTTGTGCCATTCGACCGGGCCGCCTTCCCCCGTGTCGTCGTGAAGCTCGCCCAATCGGCGCATGACAGCTTCCTCACCAACCTTCCACTTTGCCGACTTCACAAACTGGAAGACACCGATGTTCATCCCCTGATTCCACGCGCGCATCGCCATACCGAATGCCGCGGTGGACTTGCCCTTACCTGGGCCCGTATGCACCGCAGTAATCGGAATCATGCGACGCTGCCTGGTGGTCAGTCCATCGTTGGGAATTGATTTGGGGTCAAGCTTTCCTTGTGCCATGGTCTCGATGATAGGCATGGACCACACCCGCCACGGCTTCGGCATTGAGTTCGGAGAGATTTATGCAGGTCGCACCCAATTCCACGCTGAGTTCCTGTGCCAGCCCCAGCCGCACGCGAGAGCGCTCACAGTCGATAACCACCGTCGCCGCCAACGCTTGACGACGGATCTTTGCGGCCACAGCCCTCGCCTGCTGCAGGCCATTTTTACCCGTTGCTCGGCCGTCGGAAAGCAAGACCATGATTGCGCGCCGTGTGGGCTCCCTATGGGCTTCCCGAACTACCACTTCGTGTGCCTTCAGCAATCCTTCGGCCAATGGAGTTCGGCCACCAGTGCGGACATCTGCGAGGCGACGTACTGCGGTGTCGATAGACTTCGTCGGCGGTAAAACTAATTCGGCGTTATTTCCGCGGAAAGTAACGACAGCGACTTTATCGCGGCTTTGGTAGGCATCACGCAGCAGCGATGTGACCGCGCCGGTGACGGCTGCCAGACGGTCGCGTGCTGCCATGGAACCCGAGGTGTCCACGACAAAGACGACCAGATTGGACTCAGTTCCCTGTCGAATAGCGCCGTGAACGTCCTCCGGTTCCAGAGGGATCATCGAGTCGCCCATCCGGGCGCCACGATTGGCCGCCGCCAACACTGTCGCCGGCACGTGGAGACCATGGCCTCCCCGCTCGGCACCAATGGTGCTGCCCCGCGGGCCAATGGCCTTGGAACGCCGGCCGGAATCCCCTTGGCCGACACCGTCAACGCTGATCTTACGAACGGCGAAAGGGGGCGCCTTCAGCGGCGCGACCTCCCTTCGATCCCGCGGAATTCGACTGTTGCGGCTCCTGAGGCTCGGAGTTGGAGTCGAACTGGGAGGGCTTCTCAGGTTTGACTTCGGGCTGGTCTGAGGTCTCCGAATCCGACTCTGGCTGATTCTGGTCATCTCGGAACTGCTCCTCTGCATCCTGCAGAGCATCGTCGAGCTGTTCCTGGTCCAGTCCTGGTTCATCAAAGGGGTCACGGCGACGACGGTGCGGCAGTGCCATTTCCGCAGCTACCTTAATGTCTTCCGCAGTGATCTCAATTGGATTGCCGGGTGCCGGCTGCGCCGACTCGTCCCCGGCTACTCGCCAGGCAGCGTGAGCGCGGGCGGTACGTGCAATGACGATGTCGGCACGCATCCCGTCCACATCAAAAGCAGCGCACACTGTGGCAATTTGACCAAGAATGTTGGGGGTCAATTCGACGTCGTCAAGCAGTGCGCGCGCGCGATCGATGCGAGCGTGTAGCGCATCGTCGTCGGCGGCGAACCGCGCGACAAAGCTCTCCGGGTCGGCGTCAAAGTCGAGGCGGCGGGCGACGATTTCCGCGCGGACAGCCGGATCCTTGGATGCGGTGACGTCGATGGCGAGACCAAAGCGGTCGAGAAGCTGGGGACGCAATTCGCCCTCTTCCGGGTTCATCGTGCCGACCAACACGAACCTGGAGGTTGCGGAGTGCGAGATGCCATCGCGTTCAACAACCACGCGACCGGTGGCTGCGGCATCGAGAACGGAGTCAACGAGATGATCCGGCAGCAGGTTGATCTCGTCGACATAGAGAATGCCACCGTCAGCCGCGCTGAGTAGTCCCGGGTTGAACTGTGCGTGTCCGGTAGTCAGGACGGTCTCCACATCGATGGAGCCTACGACTCGATCTTCCGTAGCGCCGAGTGGCAGGTTTACCAACGATCCGCTGAGAAATGGCGCCAACGCGCGGACCGTAGTGGTCTTCGCTGTGCCCTTCTCACCGCGGATGACGACACCACCAATCTCCGGGGATAGCGCGGTCAGAATCAACGCAAGCTGTAGTCGCTGCTGCCCGACGATCGCAGTAAAAGGAAAAGTGGGCTCTGTTTGTGCAGTGGTCGCTGACGTGATTTTTTCCATAAGCACAGTTCTACCCCACTGCGAACGGATGGCTCACAGCGGGGTAGAACAATGTTGGCTTAATTGAACTCTTTGAAGCTCTTCAGCGAGTTACTAGCGCTCCAGCTTCAGGGTCTTCTGGGAAGCCTCCCAGACCTCCTTGAACAGAGCCGGGTCATCAGCCAGGTGCGTACCGTAGGACGGGACGAGCTCCTTCAGCTTCGGGGCCCACTTGCCCATGTGACGGCCGAAGCAGCGCTCAATCAGGCTAATCATCACAGCCGGAGCGATGGAAGCGCCCGGGGATGCACCCATCAGGCCGGCAATGGTGCCGTCCCACGAGTTGATGACCGCGGTACCGAACTCGAGGGTACCGAAGACCGGAGCCTTCATCGGCTTAATGACCTGGACGCGCTGACCAGCGACGATCAGCTCCCAGTCCTCTGGGCGAGCGTTCGGGACGTACTCACGCAGGGACTCAATACGTGCGTCGAAGTCCTTCAGAACCTCAGTAATCAGGTACTTGGTCAGCCCCATCTCCTGGACACCAACACCCATCATGGACGGCAGGTTGGCCGGACGCAGAGACTTAATCAGGTCCAGGTTGTTACCGTTCTTGAGGAACTTCATGTTCCAACCGGCGTACGGGCCAAAGAGCAGGCCGCGCTTGCCGTCGATAACACGGGTGTCCAGGTGCGGAACGGACATCGGCGGCGTGCCGACGGAAGCCTTACCGTAGACCTTGGCGTCATGCTTAGCAATGACTTCCTCGTTGGTGCAGCGCAGCCACTGACCGGAGACCGGGAAGCCACCGAAACCGCGAATCTCGTTAATACGAGCCTTCTGCAGCAGCGGCAGTGCGTCACCGCCGGCACCGACGAATACGAAGTTGGCAACCAGGGTGCGAACGTCCTTGGTGTGCAGGTTCTTCACGGTGACGATCCACTTGGAACCGTCGCGCTTCAGACCGGTGACCTCGTGTCCGTAGCGAATCTCAGTACCCATATCGGACAGTGCGGCCAGGTACTGCTTGGTCAGTGCACCGAAGTTAACGTCCGTACCATTCGGGTTACGAATAGCGGAGACCGGCTTGGAGAAGTCACGACCCTCGGACATCAGCGGAAGGTACTCAGCGAAACGGTCCGGATCCTCAATGAGCTCCTGACCGTGGAACAGTGGCTCCTTCTCAAGTGCCTCATAGCGACGACGCATGAACGCCATCTGCTCCGGACCCTGAGCGAAGGTGGTGTGATCAACTGGGTTGATGAATTCCTTCGGGTCAGTCAGGGTGCCGTTTTCAATCAGCGAGGTCCACAGCTGGCGGGAAACCTGGAACTGCTCATTAATGAGCTTAGCCTTGGTGACATCGACCTTGCCGTTCTTCTCCGGCGTGTAGTTCAGCTCACACAGAGCAGAGTGACCGGTACCAGCATTGTTCCATGGAGAGGAAGACTCCTTGGCGGGCTGATCGAGACGCTCGAACAGAACCTGTGACCAGGATGGCTCGAGCTCCTTGAGCAGCACACCCAGCGTCGCACTCATTACACCTGCACCAATGAGGACGACATCTACCTCGTCGCCACTGGAAGCAGGAAGCTTGTTATCAGCCATTTTGCTGTCAACATCCTTACTAACTTGATTAGTGATTCAAACTAGCGCTCGCTCACATGCGCGCACACAACTTAAGACGCAAAAGAGAGCTACCGTCTCAGTCCATAATCTATTGTGGCACACATTCCCACTACCCCCGGTAATCGGCGCTAGGCTTGACCCTGTGACTACCGATATTCCCGATTTCGTTACCCCCACCTTTAACCCCGATAACCTAGGCGAAGACTACAGCCAACATGTCATCGAACTCGGCCAGGATCCCGACGGTGAGGGGTCGGTATGCGCGGTTTTGGTCCGCTACTGCCCCGACTCGTCGGCAAGCGACTTCCAAACGCGTCCGGCGGTTCTATGGATTCACGGGATGTCGGACTATTTCTTCCAGAAGCACGTGGCGGAGCGGTACCACGCCGAAGGCTACGCCTTTTACGCTATTGACCTGCGTAAGTGCGGGCGCGCGCACCAACCTGGGCAGACTTGGCATGGCTGCAGCGATCTGACGAATTACTTCGAGGATCTCAACAGGGCACTCGCGGTGTTAGACCACGCTGGTCATACAACTGTCACTGTTAATGCGCACTCCACTGGTGGTCTCATTGCCGTGCTCTGGCTCGATTGGTTACGAAGCACAGGCGGCCATTGCCCGCAAGCACCCAATATTTCCGTCACGGCTGCCGTCTTGAACTCACCGTGGCTGACTCTGCACGTTTCCCGGGCAAAGGCTCCCGTGTACTCGCTGGTGACTCGTGTTATGTCGCGGATTCGCCCCAACAGTCTTATTCCAGTGCAGTCTGCGGGCGGCTATGGAAAATCCATTAGCGCCGACCACCAGGGGCGTTGGGAGTACAACCGCACTTTCAAGCCGCTGGCTGGCCATGACAAGAACTGGCGTTGGCTCAATGCCATCATCGTCGGCCAGCAACGTGTCAGCCGCGGTATCGATACCGGCGTGCCGACGCTCGTCCTCCACTCGGACAACTACCTTCTCGGCTCCGACTACACCCCGGAGCTCAGCCGCGTTGACTCTGTCCTCAACACTGAGCAAATTGCCGATGCCACTGCCCACTTGGGACCGCAGGCTCGCAACGTCGCGATTCCGGGTGCTCTCCATGATGTCTACCTTTCCGCACCCGAAGCACTTGACCGCGCTTTTAATGAGACCTTTCAGTTCCTTGCCACAGTCAATCCAGGAGACAGCTCAAAATAGGAGCACAGAATAGGAACTCGGAATAAATCAGCATTCAGTACGGTTGAACCAAACTAGTTTGACCAGAATGCTAGGAGTGCTTGTGACCACTGAGAATTCGCCTGAGACTACCCCACGCCACTACGACGTCATCATTATCGGAACCGGGTCCGGCAATTCCATTCCAGCCCCAGCCTACGACAATGTCCGTATCGCTCTGGTGGAGGAAGGACGTTTCGGCGGTACTTGCCTCAACGTTGGGTGTATTCCCACCAAGATGTTCGTTCTGGCCGCTGATGCCGCCCGCAACATCCGCGAGGCCAGCCGCCTGGGTGTGCACGGCACCTTCGACTCCGTTGATCTCAAGCAAATCCAGGATCGCGTTTTTGCCCAGCGCGTCGACCAGATTGCCGACGGCGGCGAGGCATACCGCCGCGGGGACGAGACTCCCAATATCGATGTCTACGACCGCCACGCAACGTTCGTCGGCCCTCGCACTATTCGCACCGGCATCGGCGAGGAAACCGTCGACATCACAGCCGACAACATCATCATCGCTGCAGGCTCCCGCCCTCACGTTCCGGGCCTCATCGCAGACTCCGGGGTCGATTACTACACCAACGAGAACATCATGCGCGTCGACAAGCTTCCGCGCGAAATGATCGTCGTCGGCGGCGGCTACATCGCTAGCGAGTTCGCGCATGTCTTCGCATCCTTCGGCACGAAGGTGCACATGCTGGTGCGCTCCGATGTCATGCTGCGTGGCTCAGACGCCGCTATCTCCGAGCGCTTCCACGAGGTTGCCGCCCGCGACATTGACATCCGCATGAACACCTCCATCACTGCGCTCTCCCAGGAGGGCGAGATCGTCACGGTCACGCTTGACGACGGCACGGAGCTCGCAGCCGATGCCCTGCTCGTGGCAACCGGACGCATCCCCAACGGTGACCGTATGGACCTTGCAGCCGGTGGTGTGGAGATGCACGACGATGGTCGCATCAAGGTTGACCAGTACGGCCGCACCTCTGCCGAAGGTGTGTGGGCGCTGGGCGATGTCTCTAGCCCGTACCAGCTGAAGCATATTGCCAACCATGAGGCCAAGGTTGTCTTCCACAACGTGCTGAACCCGTCAGACCTGCGGGCATTTGACCACCGCTACATTCCGTCGGCAGTCTTCTCACATCCGCAGATTGGTCAGGTCGGTATGACCGAGGATGAAGCTCGCGCCTGGGCTGCGGAAAATGGCACGGAGATTACCGTGAAGGTACAGAATTACGGCGACGTTGCCTACGGCTGGGCACTGGAGGATCGCGATGGCTTTGCCAAGTTGATTGCGGACCGGGCCACCGGCCGCCTGCTGGGTGCGCATTTCATCGGCGAGCAGGCTGCCACCCTAGTGCAGCAGTGCATCCAGATGATGAGCTTCGAAATGGATGTGCGCGAAGTTGTCAAGGGCCAGCACTGGATCCACCCAGCACTGCCAGAGCTGATTGAAAACGCGATCCTAGGCCTGGAGTTCGATAACTAGCCCAGCTGTTCAATACCTGTGGCCTGGGCCAATGCGGGCCCAGCCAGGTACTTCTCGACTGCATTGGCCAACAGGTCGACCTGCAGCAGCCGTTCTCCGGCAAACGAAGTATTAGGACTGACCTCAAAGCCGTCCCGACCGACGGCAACTGCAACTTCCATCAGCAACTCACGGCGCGCCTGATCATTTTCCAGGTAGCCGTGGCGGTGCGTGCCCATCACCATGCCACGCCGCGCCCCTTCTTCAGGCTCAGTGATAAAAGGCGCCTCGCTGCTTCGCACAACCTGTCCATTGTGGACTTCGTAAGAGCCATCCGGGTGGCTCACCAGCGTCTTCGTCCCCGCGAATTCAATGTCGGTATCGAACACGCCAAGCCCGTTCACTGTCCCGGCTACCGACTCCACCGAGTCAGTGATGGTGGTGCAGAGCATTTGGAACCCACCGCAGATGCCAATCAGCGGCAGCCCTCGGGCGGCTCGGTTCTCCAGCACGTCGTCAAGCCCACGCTCGCGCAACCACTTGAGATCGGCGACCGTCGACTTCGTCCCGGGCAACACGACCAGGTCGGCGCGAGCAACGACCGACGGATCGACCGTCCACTGCACGTGTACCCCTGGTTCACAGGCAAGCGCTTCGATATCGGTGGCGTTGGACACGCGCGGCAAGCGAATGGCGGCCACGGACAACGTTTCCGTACCCAGCGGTGCGTTCGCCGGCCCTACCGACGCACCAGCGACTGTGCCGAGCGAATCCTCCGCATCGATCCACAGCCCCGGAATAAAAGACACTACGCCGAGTACGGGCACGCCGGTGTGCTCGCGCACCACGTCCAATCCCGGTGTCAACAGCGAAACATCGCCCCGGAACTTGTTGACGATAAAACCGGTAATCCGCGCGCGGTCTTCGGGGCTCAAAATTGCATGCGTGCCGACGAAATGTGCAAGCACCCCACCGCGGTCAATGTCACCGGCGACCACAACCGGCAGATCAGCGAGCTCTGCCAACCCCATGTTGGCGATGTCTGACTCTCGCAGATTGACCTCGGCAGGACTGCCAGCGCCTTCGCACAAGACGACATCGAACTGCCCCCGCAGCTCTTCCAATGTCTCCGCGACTACCCCACGCAACGCTTTTCGACGCGACCGGTACGTCAGAGCGCTCACATGCCCATCGGCTTTGCCCTTCACCACCACCTGACTAGTGTGGTCCGAGCCCGGCTTGAGAAGCACCGGGTTAAAGGAGACATCCGGCTCCAGCCCACAGGCGAGCGCCTGCAGAGCCTGCGCGCGCCCAATCTCGCCGCCGTCAAGCGTGACAGCGCAGTTGTTGGACATGTTCTGTGCTTTGAAGGGTGCGACCTTCACGCCGCGGCGCGCGAGCAGCCGACACATGCCGGCGACCAGAACCGACTTACCGGCATCTGAGGTGCAGCCGGCAATCAGAGCTGCAGGGGCCTGCACGGGTTAGGCCTCGGGCTTCCAACCAGTTTGGAACTGACCTGGCACGTTCTGCTCATCCGGCAGAGTGAGGATTTCATAGCCGTCGGAGGTCACCAGCACCGTGTGCTCGAACTGGGCGGTGAACTTGAAGTCATCATTCTGCACAGTCCAGCCATTATCCCAGATGTGGTACGGCAGCTCACCAAGGTTAATCATCGGCTCAACAGTCAAGGTCATGCCCGGCTCGAAAATGGTGTCCTGGCTCGGCTCATCGTAGTGGAGAACGATTAAACCATTGTGGAACGTGGTACCGACACCGTGACCGGTGAAGTCCCGAACGGTGTTGTATCCAAAACGCTTAGCGTAAGACTCGATTACGCGGCCGATGACATTAATCTCACGGCCCGGCTTGATGACCTTAATGCCGCGCATGGTGGCGTTGTAAGTGCGCTCCACTAGCTGGAGGTGCTCCTCCGAGACATTGCCCGCGAGGAAAGTCGCGTTGGTGTCACCGTGGACGCCGTTCTTGTATCCGGTGACGTCGACATTGACGATATCGCCGTCTTCAATAACCTGAGTGTCCGGAATACCGTGGCAGACAATCTCATTGAGAGACACACAGCACGACTTCTCGAAACCGCGGTACCCCAGCGTGGACGGGTAGGTGTCGTGATCCAACAGGTACTCGTGCACCACCCGGTCAATCTCATCCGTGGTCACGCCCGGAGTTACGGCCTTGCCGGCCTCCACCAACGCGTTGGCAGCAATGCGAGAGACCTCTCGCATATTTTCAATATCTTCCGGAGTCTGTACCAGCGGCTCGCCGACGCCTTCCTGAACCTCGTCCTTCCAGGCGTACTCCGGCCGTTCAATATGTGCCGGAACAGTGCGAATTGGCGTGGACTTTTGCTGAGTAAGTGGAGAACGCTGAGTCATGGAACATACTCTACCCCTACCCCCGGATTAGCCTTTCGGCCTGTGCCGGTTTCGAAGCCAGAAATGCTCTAGCCCTCGTCTCCTGAACCTTCATCCATATTGGCGAAGAAGGCATCGGTAATCGCCACCGCATGTTCGGATCCACCACCACCGACGATGAGCGTGGCGAAGGCCAAGTCATCTCGATAGCCAGTGAACCAAGCGTGCGAGCCGCCTCCATACTCGGCCTCACCGGTCTTGGCGTAGACCTCACCGCGTCCGGCAATGGCCGAACCGGTACCGGAGGTCACCACCGCCCGCATGAGTGAGCGAATCTCATTCAAAACCTCAGGTGGAAGTGGCTTCGATGTCTGCGACTGCCACGTTCCCGCGCTTGGCACGAGTGACGGCGTCGGAGTGCGCCCGGCCGCCACCGTCGCGGAAACCAGTGCCATGCCAAACGGGCTGGCCAAGTCATTGCCCTGTCCATAGCCCGCATCGATACGCTCGACTTCATCACTGCCGTCAGAAACGCTACCGGTAATAGTGTCGAGGCCCGCGATGTGATAGTTGATGCCGATGCCGAAGTTCTTGGACTCCTCCTTGAACTGCCCTGGTTCCAATTTGTGAGAGATGTTGCCGAACGTGGTGTTGCAAGACCGCGCGAACGCATCGCTCAGCGAGGTATCCCCGACGCCACTTCCGTTGTAGTTGGTAACAATTCGCGGCCCGATCTCCATCGAACCTGGGCACGGCACAGTCGATCCCGCATTTAGCCCCTCGTGCTGCACACCTGCAGCAGCAGTGACAATCTTGTACGTCGATCCCGGCGGGAACTGTCCCATCAGCGCAAGGTCGCCGTCCTTATCCGCTTCCGCCGTCTGGGCTACCGCCAGAATCTTGCCCGTAGACGGCTGCACAGCCACCAGCATTGCCTTCGCATCTTGCCGCGTATCGACTGCCTTCTGCGCTGCGTCCTGCACCTTTTTACTAATCGATGCCTGCACCGCCGGGGCTACATCCGGAGACACCTCATAGAGCGTGCCGACGACTGCTCCGCCCTCGTTGGCCGCCACGATATTCCAGCCATCGGCACCGTGATCACCAGTGTCCACTAGCCTTTCCACACGGCTCATCAAATCAGGCGCAAACCCCGGGTCGGGTCGCACCATCGCTGCTTCATCGTTAACAGAAATTCCGTCAATGTCCGCGAGCTCATCCTTGACTCGCTGCGGCGTGGATGCCGGCAGCACAATCAGTGAAAAGTTACCCTTCCCACCAGCTGCCTGCTCCCCTATAGCGCGCGCGTCAAGCTTCGGACCATCTTCCGGCATTTCATTATTGATGACCGTCGCCGCCCGGTTAATCGACGACTGCACATTCTCCGCCCCATCACGATTGAGAATTACCCGGTGCACAGTCCCCGGCTCAAGCAAGGCCGCACCGTCCGAACCAACCACAGACGGACGTGGAGCTGCGATAGTGCGCAATTCTGGGTGCTGATTACGCCCCAGCTGTGGATGCAGGGATGCTGGCGACCAGCGCAACGCCCAATCCCGTTGCCCAGCCTCAGTCTTGGTCAGCGTGAACGTGGTGTCATATCCCCAGCGTCGCTGATGCGGCAGCTGCCAATTCATGGTGACTTCGGCCGAGGACTGATTCGAGCTGGTATCGATACCCTCGATTTCATAGTCAAGCCCCTCCGGCTGAAGGCCGTCGGTGGCCGCATTCAGATCCCCCTCAGCGGAATCCGGATGATCGGTCAGCGCCGCCGCCTTAGCGACATCCCCTCCCGCCAGCGCCCCAAGGAATTCCTCAAGCACCTCGCGCCCGGTGTCAGGCCGCGGCGTACACGCGGCGGATGACAACACCAGACCCGTGATTGCCACAGCCGAGATACTGCGAAGCAGGGGCTTGCGGCGCGAAGTTTGTTCCATGTGGGCTGACGTTAGCACCGCTTTGCTTTACGACGACGCTGGCGCGCCGCAACCTGCTATCAGCGGTTCAGCACAATTGGATTGACCACGTCAGCAGCCATAACCAGAACGCCGAAGACCAGCAAAACTGCGGTAAAGGCCATAGTAATTGGCATGAGTTTGGTGTAATCGGCAGGCCCAAGCGCAGGCTTACCGAACGCCTTGCGAATCAGGTCGCGGATGCGCTCATAAATAACAACGGCGATGTGGCCACCGTCGAGTGGCGGCAACGGCACGAGGTTGAACACGGCCAGGAAATAATTGAGGTTAGCCAGCAACAGAAAGAATGAAGGCCACTGGTTCATCTCCACCAATTCACCACCGGCACGCGACGCGCCGACGACACTCATTGGGCTGGCCGGGTCACGCTGAGCACCAAAGATAGAGGCGACCACGCCGGGAACCTTCTCCGGAATGGAGAGCAGCCCGTTCCAAACCGCCCCGAAAAGGCTGCCTGTGAAGCTGGCCGCACCGCCGATGGCAGTCACTGCGTTGTACTCGTGAAGGATGGTCTCTGGTCGCTGGAAGGCGATACCAATTGCTGGCTGGTCGATGTCCTGCCCGTCGTTAGTCTTGCGCTTGACGACTTCCGGGGTGACCGTGACCGTCTGGGTGCTGCCATTGCGGTCGATGGTCATTTTGATGTCGCCACCTGCAGAGCTACCGATGAGAGACACAGCCTCGGGGTAGGACGTGATCTTGGTGCCATTGATCTTCTCAATCACATCTCCGGCACGTAGCCCTGCGCGCTCTGCAGGACCGGAACCAGTGCAGGGCTCCAGCGTGCCGTCGGCACGCTGTGCCGGCGAGACGCACTGCACCGCCTGAATGCGTGGCGCCATTTCCTTACCCATGTTGGGCAAACCCCACGTCACGGCAATGAAGTAAAGAATGATGAATCCAACGATGAGGTTCATTGCCACCCCACCGAGCATCACGATAATGCGCTGCCACCACGGCTTCTTGTACATGGCGTAGGGTTCTTCGGCAGGAGCGATGGGATCCATTGCCGTCATGCCTGCGATGTCGCAGAATCCGCCAAAGGGAATTGCCTTTACTCCATACTCGGTGTCATGCCCACCTGCCGCAGCGTGATGCCGCTTGAAGGAAAACAGCGTTGGGCCGAAGCCAATGAAGTATCGACGCACTCGCATTCCACACAGGCGAGCTGCGGTGAGATGGCCCCATTCGTGAAGGGCGATTGTCACCGCGATGCCGATTGCGAAGAGTAAAACTCCAAGAAGAAATGTCACGAGTGCTCACCCTACCCCCACTTTGGGCAAACGAGCACACCGGCGAACAGTTTCCGGCCGGGCTAAGTCCCAATTTCAGCAAGTTCTAAGGTATCCTTACACCCGATACTCAAGATTGTCTGAAAATGCGCTCAGTCGCTTTCAGCAAAACCGCAGATAGACTGAAGTGCATATAGAGTGCAATTCGCCGAAAGTGTTAACAGGAGGACTTTCAAGTGAGCAACCACGAGCCAAAGGAAGAAATTTACCGCGGCGTCAGCACCCTCGACGAGCCGTCGGCGAAGTGGGGCTGGCACGGCATTAGCAAGAGCGCTATGCAGAAGGCCGGCTGGATTTCCGTAATCTTCCTGCTGGGCATGACCATTGGTAACCACAAGGGCAACGTCGAGAACTGGTGGCTGGTCGTCATCGCCGCCCTGATTGCTATTGGCCTGCTGTTGCAGTTGTTCGCCCCGCAGGGTTCTCAGGTTCGCACCGTTACCGGTCACAACAAGCCGGAAGGCCACATTGAGCCGGAGTGGGCACGCGACCAGGTAAACGGCACTGGCGTCTACGCTAACCTGACCGACTCTCAGCTGCGCTCCTGGAACCGCCTGCCGGAAGGCCAGAACCAGTAGAGTTAGCCACTTTTGCAGAAAGTCTGGCCTAACAGCTCTATAGCAACAGCTCTATAGCGCTACAGCGCACAAAAAGATCCGCACCGAATTCGGTGCGGATTTTTGCTATTTGTCGGCTAAACCTCTTCGGCCGCCAGCTGACCACACGCTGCCGCAATCTCGTTGCCACGGGTATCGCGGACCGTGCACGGTACCCCCTGCGCCTGTACGCGGCGGACGAACTCCTCCTGCTGCTTCTTCGGAGAGGCGTCCCACTTCGAACCCGGAGTTGGGTTGAGCGGAATGAGGTTGACGTGGACACGTGAGCCCAGAGCATTATGGAGCTTCTTACCCAACAAGTCTGCCCGCCAATCCTGGTCGTTAATATCGCGAATCAAAGCGTACTCAATAGATACGCGACGGCCTGTCTTGTCTGCGTAGTAGCGAGCTGCATCAAGTACCTCGGCCACTGTAAAGCGATTGTTGATCGGTACCAGCTCGTCGCGAAGCTCGTCATCCGGAGTGTGCAGAGACACCGCGAGGGTGACTGACAGGTCCTCGTCGGCAAGCCGTCGGATGTTCGGCGCGAAACCGACCGTAGAGACGGTGACATTGCGCATCGAGATGCCGAATCCCTCCGGCGACGGCCGCGTGATGCGATGGACGGCGGCGAGAACGCGATTGTAGTTCGCGAGCGGCTCACCCATGCCCATGAATACGATGTTGGTCAGGCGACCGCCCTCGGCTGCCATAGTGGCAGCGGCCTCACGAACTTGGTCGACAATCTCCGCGGTGGAGAGATTACGCTGCAGACCGCCTTGACCCGTCGCACAGAATGGGCATGCCATACCGCAGCCGGCCTGTGAGGAAATACAGAGGGTCGCACGCCCCGGGTACTTCATCAGCACGGATTCCAGCAGCGTACCGTCACCTGCACGCCACAGAGTCTTACGCGTTTCGCCGTCGTCACAGGTGATGTGCCGCACGGGGGTCAACAGAGGTGGGAAGAGACTGTCTTTGACCTTTTGACGGTCTGCTTCCGGCAGATCAGTCATCGTCATAGGGTCAGCCTCAAGCCGACCGTAATAGTGCCGGGCAATCTGATCGGCGCGGAAGGCCGGCAGGCCCAGTTCCTTGACCGCAGCCTTCCGTTCCTCAACATCGAGGTCCGCAAAATGGGTCGCGGGCATGCCGCGACGTGGAGCTTTAAGAACGATTGGAAGTGAAGATGCCATGATGGCACCCATTTTCGCATGTAATGACGGTTTTGGCCTAATGAGCGACTAGGCAGCCGCAACTAAGTGGACCTTTACAAGTGGTACATACCTGCCAAAACGTGTTGAATGATAGGTATGACTAACGCTAATCAGCCGAATAACGACAGTCCGCTTTTCGACGATACTCCGTCGTACTCTCCAAATGATTCCGTGGCTCCTGCACCAGAGCAGGACAACCTTCCAGAGCCAGTCGTTGACGCGCCCGCAGAGAAGGACTCCACACCGGAGCCAGCGCCCGCTCCTGGCCGGCGCAAGGTGAAAAAGACTACCGCGGGCTCGATGTGGGTTGGCCTGGTCATCAGTGCAGTTTTGCTGATCGTATTGCTTGTATTCATTCTGCAGAATCAGCAGGAGACCACACTAAACCTGTTCGGCTGGGCCTGGAACTTCCCGGTCGGTGTCGGAATGCTGTTCGCTGCTATCCTCGGCGCCCTCATCACTGCGCTAATCGGTGGCTGGCGAATGTTTGATCTGCGCCGCCAGATTCGTAAGGGCGACAACTAAAGCCCGACTGAACCAGCCAAATTAAACCAGGCTGAAAAGCTGCAATATCAGCCACGTCATCGCGGCTGATGGCAGCATGCCATCCAGGCGGTCCATCAGACCGCCGTGGCCCGGCAATATCGAGGACATATCCTTAATCCCCAGATCGCGTTTGAACTGGGACTCCATCAGGTCACCAAGCGTGGCGGAGATAACCAAGGCAATGCCCAGCACGATGCCCTGCCACCACGGCGCGTGCAACATAAAGATTGCACAGAGCGCTCCAGTAATAGTGGCGAGTACGAGAGAGCCCCCGAACCCTTCCCAGGATTTTTTAGGGCTTACCTTCGGAGCCATCGGATGCTTTCCGAACATGACACCGGCGGCATAGCCTCCGACGTCATTGGAAATCACCCCGATCATGAAGGTCACAATGACCAGACGGGGATCGACTTCCCAGGGATTGTCCATGTGCACCAGCTGCACAGCTAGCGCCGCAAAGAACGGAATCCACATCACCACGAAAACTCCGACTGCGACATCCCGCAGCCAGTTCCGTGGTGCTTCAGCCATCCCGTGCAAAAACAGACGGGTGACTAGTAAAAGCATCAGGGTAACAGTCAGGCCCATGACCAGACCGTCAATCCCCCAGTAGGCGGACAGCCACACCATCAGCTGTCCGCCGAGAATCAGAACCGGGCGAGGGACCTGCCAATCGGACTCGCGGAGCCGCTCGCAGACCTCCCAGGTTGCAAGGCCAACCGCCGCGGCGACCAGAACGGTCCAGGCGAGCGCCCCCAGCAGCAAGCCGATGATGACGACTGCACCAAGTGCTACGCCCACCGTAATTGCAACCGGCAGGTTCCGACCTGCCGAGTTACGCGGCTTAATAAGCCGTAGCTCGTCTAGAACACGTTCCTTATTGGACGCTGGCTTCGACGTTGGCATTGGCGCCTCAAATCCCCTCTCCCGGTTGAATATGAAGGCCTAAACCTCCATCAGTTCCGCTTCCTTGCGCTCAACCAAGGAGTCCACCTGCTCGACGTAGTTCTTGGTGACCTGGTCCAGCTCCTTTTCGCCTGCCTGCACCTCGTCCTCGCCAGCGTCGCCGTCCTTCTGAATCTTCTTCAGAGTTTCCATGCCCTTACGACGGACATTGCGAATCGCAATCTTGGCGTCTTCACCCTTCGAACGTGCGACCTTGACCATCTCACGACGGCGCTCCTCGGTCAGCTGCGGGATAGTTACGCGCAGAACCTGGCCGTCATTAGTCGGGTTCACGCCCAGGTCGGAGTTGCGAATCGCGTTTTCGATGTCGCCCATAACGCTCAGCTCATACGGCTTAATTAGCAGCATGCGCGGCTCCGGAACCGAAATGGTAGCCATCTGGGTAATCGGAGTCGGAACACCGTAGTACTCCGCAATAACGCCATTGAACATCGCCGGGTTCGCACGACCAGTGCGAATGTGCGTCAGCTCCTCGCGGCAGTGCTCTACGGAGCTACCGTACTTTTCTTCACAGTCAAGCAGGACTTCATCAATCATTGTGTTTTTAACCTCGGGTTTCTACTCGGGTTCTAGATAGTTCTAGAGCGCTCTGTGGAAAGAACGTATTACGAACAAATTTATCAGCTGTGGACGAGAGTACCGATTTGTTCACCGGCTACCGCGCGCGCAATGTTTCCTTCGGTAAGCAGATTAAACACGAGAATCGGCATGTTGTTGTCCATGCACAGGGAGAAGGCGGTGGCATCAGCAACGCGCAGGTCCCGTTCCAGAACCTCACGGTGAGTGATGTCATCGAACAGCTCTGCGTCCGGCACCTCACGTGGGTCGGCCGAGTAGACACCGTCAACGGCCTTGGCCATCAGCAGCACCTCGCAGCCGATCTCCAGGGCGCGCTGGGCGGCAGTGGTGTCGGTGGAGAAGTACGGCATACCCATACCTGCACCGAAGATGACCACGCGGCCCTTCTCCAGGTGGCGCTTAGCACGCAGCGGCAGGTACGGCTCTGAGACCTGTGCCATGTTGATAGCAGTCTGCACACGGCAGTCCACGCCCTCCTGCTCGAGGAAGTCCTGCAGAGCCAGGCAGTTCATGACCGTGCCCAGCATGCCCATGTAGTCAGAGCGTGCGCGGTCCATGCCGCGCTGCTGAAGCTGTGCGCCACGGAAGAAGTTACCGCCACCGATGACGACACAGACCTCGACACCCTTTCGGGAAACTTCCGCAATCTGTCGGGCAACGTTTTGCACCACGTCCGGGTCAACGCCAACCTTGCCGCCACCGAACATCTCACCACCGAGCTTGAGCATCACACGCTTGAAGCCATTGCGCTCGACAGATTCTGCCATGACCATGCACCTTTCTCACACCGTTTAAAAAGTCGCAGACGAGTCTACCCGGTCACGACAGCAAGGCACACTTGACGCTCCGCATTATCGGCTACAGGACAGCAAAATGCCCCGCCCGGGTTCCCGAGCGGGGCATTTAAACTAGCTCACAGCTAGAGGCTTATGCACAAACTACAGCGAATTAGTGCTGGCCAACCTCGAAGCGAACGAAACCGGTCAGGGTAACGCCAGCCTCTTCCATGAGCTGCTTAACGGTCTTCTTGCTGTCGGCGACAGACGGCTGCTCCAGCAGAACAACGTCCTTGTAGAAGCCGTTCAGACGACCCTCGACGATCTTGGCGATAGCCTGCTCCGGCTTGCCCTCTTCGCGGGTGATCTTCTCGTAGACAGCGCGCTCTGCCTCGACGCGGTCAGCCGGGACATCCTCGCGGGACAGGTACTGAGCCTTCAGAGCGGCAACCTGCATAGCTGCTGCGTGAGCAGTCTCTGCAGCGCCCTCTCCCTCACCGGTGTAAGCAACCATGACACCGACAGCTGCCGGCAGGTCTGCTGCACGGCGGTGCAGGTAGACAGCGATGTTGTCGCCCTCGAGAGTAGCAGCGCGACGCAGCTCCAGCTTCTCACCGATCTTTGCGGAGAGCTCCTGGGTAGCGTCAGCTGCGGTCTGACCGTCGAGGTCAGCAGCTGCGAGCTCTTCCGGGGAATTTGCCTTGACTGCTGCGGCAGCGTCGGCGACCTTGTTGGCGAAGTCGATGAACTCCTGGTTCTTAGCAACGAAGTCGGTCTCGGAGTTGACCTCGACCATGGTGTTACCAGAAACAGCAATCAAGCCCTCGGCAGCGGTGCGCTCTGCACGCTTGCCGACGTCCTTTGCGCCCTTGATGCGCAGGATCTCGACGGCCTTGTCGAAATCGCCGTCGGTCTCGACGAGTGCGTCCTTACAAGCCTTCATGCCGGAGCCGGTCAGCTCACGGAGCTTCTTGACGTCAGCAGCAGTGAAATTCGCCATGCTGGGCGTTCCTCCTTGTGGTGGTTAGAACTTGTGGTGGTTAGAAAGTTCAGCTTTACTCAGCGGATGCCGTCTCAGTTGCAGTGGAGCCCTCGGCGTCCATCTCTGCAGCCTGGTCGGTGTTCTCAGCGGCGGACTCGATCGGAGCGTCGCCTGCTGCCTCGCGAGCAGCGTTGGCCTCGCGCTCAGCGCGAGCCTTACGGCCCTCTTCAACAGCGGTGGAAATGATGCGGGTCAGCACGGAAGCAGCACGGATAGCGTCGTCGTTGCCCGGGATCGGGAAGTCAACGTCATCCGGGTCACAGTTGGTGTCCAGGATGGCAACAACCGGGATGCCCAGCTTCTTAGCCTCGGAGACAGCGATGTGCTCCTTGTTGGTGTCAACAATCCACAGTGCGGACGGAACCTTGGACATGTCGCGAATGCCGCCCAGGGTGCGCTCCAGCTTGGTGCGCTCACGGGTCAGCATCAGGATTTCCTTCTTGCCGCGGCCCTCGTAGCCGTTCTCAGCAGCGTCCATTGCCTGAAGCTCCTTCAGGCGAGCCAGGCGCTTGGAAACGGTGGAGAAGTTGGTCAGCATGCCGCCGAGCCAGCGGTGGTTGACGTATGGCATGTCAACGCGCTCCGCCTCGTTCTGAACGGCTTCCTGAGCCTGCTTCTTGGTACCGACGAACAGGATATTGCCACCGTGAGCGACAGTCTCCTTGACGAACTCGAAAGCCTCGTCGATGTAGGTCAGGGTCTGCTGCAGGTCGATGATGTAGATGCCATTGCGCTCGGTGAAGATGAAACGCTTCATCTTCGGGTTCCAACGACGGGTCTGGTGACCGAAGTGGACACCTGCATCGAGCAGTTCTCGCATGGATACAACAGCCATGTCATATTCAGGGAAGATCCTCACGTCCAGCCTGACTAGGGCTGCGGCTGCTTCCCTTCCTTTCTTATCCGATATAGGTGGTTACAGTTCACGCACAGGCTTTCCCTGTGCCCTAGCGCTCCCCCGCTGCCTCACACCCGACAGATATTCTTGCCGAGCACCCGTGAACCAGCCGGAATGGGTCGCGCGCGTAGTCTTTGTGCTAATGACCGCCCATTAAGGCAGACACCGCGAGCGCCATCTTATCTGATACATCGCGCAGGTCGCAATATCTGACACGCCCTGCTATCCACAGGGCAAAAAGTCATCCACAGCTAGAACCGTTTGCAATGCACTGCCGCTTGTCGACGAGTGCAGCGTCCGCCACACTATCGCGCATGATGACCAAGCAGAGTTTCAAGCGCTCGCTAATGCGCACATTAGCGCTTTTCGTGCTCGCTGTCGCGCTAACAACACCCCCAAGCCCACCTACAGCTACTGGCGAGCTACTATCCGCCATTGCGCATACCTTCCCCGTCCACGGCAAAGTGCTACGCGACTACGCCCCACCGGAAAAACGCTGGCAGCCTGGGCATCGCGGAGTTGACCTGAACGCCTCCCCGGGCCAGCCAATCCGCGCCTCAGCCCCTGGCGTGGTGCATTTCGCCGGTTCGATTGCCGGAATGACTTCCGTGTCTATCATGCACGCCGATGGCATCCGCACAACCTATCAGCCCATAGATACCACGCTAGAAAAGGGAGACCACGTGGCCGCTGGCCAGGTGATTGGCCATCTTGTGGTCAACGCCAAACATCCCGAACCGGGCCTGCATTGGGGCGCGCTTCGCGGCGAGGACTATCTCAATCCGCTTGATTTGATACAGCGGAGGCCAATCGTGCTCAAGCCCGTGCGCAATTAAACAACCCTGCGGGATTAAGCGCGCGGATGTGCCCGCTTGTGTACTTCACGGAGGCGGTCCGCTGAGACGTGGGTATAAATCTGCGTGGTCGCCAGACTCGAATGACCGAGCATCTCCTGCACCACACGCAAGTCAGCGCCACCTTCCACCATGGCTGTGGCCACAGAGTGCCGGAGCGAATGCGGTGAAACATCAGCCCATTTATGAATCACTCGGCGCGCCTGACGAGGATTCAATCTACCTCCACGCACACCGAGAAAAAGCGCATGTTCGGCCTGTGCGGAAGCATGAAAGCTTCCACGCACCTGGAGCCAGCCTTTGAGTGCCGCCTCCGCTGGTGCACCGAAGGGCACGATGCGCTGCTTGTTCCCCTTACCCACTACCGAGATGATGTGGCGGGAAAAGTCCACATCAGAGACGTCGGCCTTGCACAGCTCCTCTACACGCATCCCAGTGGCATACAACAGTTCCACAATGGCCAAGTCGCGAGCCGCAACTGCGCTGTCCTCGGAGGAGACTTTCTCGATTGCCTCCTCAATCCTCTCCGGCGAGAGCACTTCCGGAAGATGCTGATGTTTCTTCGGCGTTGACAGCCGCAGCGACGGATCAGCATCGAGAATTTGCCGAGCTACGAGCCAACTACAGAACTGGCGAATGGACGTCGTTAAGCGAGCCAGCGATGACCGCGCAGCACCCTCCGCATGCTTCGCGCCGAGGTGCGCACGGATGACAGGGGTGGAGAGTTCACTGATGTGGTCCAGGCCGGCGAGGAGGGGGATGAGATCGGCTCGATAGGCACGGACGGTTGCGTCAGAGAGTCTGCGGGAATAAGTCAGCTCATCGAGAAAATCCATGAGCACGGCCTCAATATTGGCGGATAACCCGAGATCCGGCTCAGTCCTGTCGTCGTTATTGGTTGCGCGCTTCACGGTTCTGACCTTAGTAGACGCACACCGCGAGACCTCACCAGACAGCGGAAAAGGCAGTGACTCCGACTTTCGCCAGAGCCACTGCCCTATTGCCTCACCCATGTCACAAGCCCGTTTCCGTAACAGTTACTTAGGCTTGCCTTGCCTATATTACTGAGCGTACAGAGAATTGCAATACCTAATTCAAGATTTTTTCGAGATTCTCTGCAGAAGGCTTTATTAGCGCCTCACTAACGCTTCTGTTCCTGGCGCAACCACCCACCCTCCACCCGACTGGTCAGCCCCTGTCCCTGCAGCTCCAGCAACAAATGTGTCGTAAGCGCCACGGCCAATCCCGCCTGCGCTGCGACTTCTCCCACCGGCGTTGGCTCCGCAGAATTCAGAGAGTCGTAGACAGCGAGCTCGTTTCGAGAAAGCTTCTGCACCGCCGACTTTTCCCACAACAATTCAAGCTGAGCATCCTCATTCACTGTGCCAACTGACCGATACAGCGACCGCACATTATCGGCACTACACACCAGGACAGCCTCGCCACTGCGGATTAGGTCATGACAGCCAGAGGTAGTTTGCAGCGTCACCGGTCCCGGCACTGCTCCCAAGGGCTTGTTTAGCCTCACTGCCCAGTGCGCTGTGTTGCGCGCCCCTGAACGCCAGCCCGCCTCGACGATTGTGGTTGCTCGCGATAGGGCCGCTACCAGCCGATTCCTAGTCAAAAACCGATGCCGTGCTGGTCGCACCCCCGGTGGATACTCCGTAATCAGCGCACCCCGCTCTGCAATCCGGTCGAAGAGCTCTGCATGCGCCCGCGGATAGTCAACCCCTACACCACCGGCTCCGACCACAACCGTAGTGCCGCCAGCGTCGAGCGCAGCTCGATGCGCCGCGGCATCAATCCCTAACGCACCACCGCTGATGACACTAACCCCCGCGTTCGCGAACTGTCCCGCGAATTGGGCCGCCACCTGTGTCCCGTAGCTGCTGGCCATCCGCGTTCCGACAATCGCCACCGCTTCACTGACCACGTCCCGCAAGTCACGGCCACGCACCCACAGCGCAAGTGGTGGTGCATCGGCGCGGTCACGGACTTCGAGCGTCGTAAAGCAGGACAGCAGCTCCCCCGGCCACTCTGGGTGCCCCGGATAAATAAGACGCCACCCCATCGCTGCCGCCAGCTCCAAATCGTGGCCGCTCTGGTCAACGTCGGCTCGCGCCTGCGTCGTATTGAGCAGACCTTCCGGCAGCCCGGCGCGAGCCTTGATCCTCTCTGCTACCTCTACCGGCCCAAACTCCGTCACGAGCCGCACAATCTGCGGATGCGTCGCCTCTATCACACGATTCAGGTAAGCCCACGCGTGAATTTCGTCCATTTTTCCCCCTTGATAATGGTTCGGTTGTATTAGCCGCCCCCGCGGTCATGCAGCTGGCAGGCACGTTGCACGTGCTCGAAGGTAAACGCGTCTACTCCCCCGAGATCTGCGAGCGTCCACGCCACTGCGATTACTTTGTCCACTCCCCGCTGGGTAATCTCTCCGTTTCTCAACTGGAAGTCCAATAACGCCATCGCTTCTTCGTCTAAGCCCGCGTGACGACGGAGAAGCGAGCGTGGCACACTCGCGTTGGTGACGGCTGCTTCGTCGGCAAGCCCCAGAGCCTGCCACCTATGGCGGGCACGGTCACGTGCGGCCTGTACCCGATCGCGAACGGCCGCGGAGGGCTCATTGTGTGCTTTGTTTTTAATTCCCAGCTTGGCCCCGGCAGGACTGAGCGTGACGTTGAGATCCATGCGATCGCGAAGCGGGCCCGATAATGCGCGACCATGCTTGGCTCGCTCGGCACTAGAACAGGTGCATTCGCTGGCATACGCCGCCCCACACCGACAGGGATTGGTCGCCATGACTAGTTGTGTTCTCGCCGGAAAGGTCACTCGATGGTGCGTACGCAGGTGGACGACCACCCCGTTTTCCATCGGCATCCGCAACGCATCCAATACCGCCGGGCGCATGAGGGTGATTTCGTCCAAGAACAGCACCCCATGGTGGGCAAGGCTAATCGCGCCGGGCTTGGGCACAGCACCGCCGCCGACTAACGCTGCCACAGTCGCGCTGTGATGTGGAGCCACAAACGGCGGATGTTGGACAAGAGTGTCCGCAGTATCGAGCGCTCCGGCCACCGAATGCAGCGCGGTGACCTCCAGCTGCTGCCACTTCTGCAATGGCGGCAGAATTGTGGGCAAGCGCTCAGCGAGCATGGACTTCCCAGTTCCCGGAGAACCCTGCATGAACAGATTGTGCCCACCTGCTGCGGCTACCTCGAGGGCGAAGCGCGCCTCAGGTTGGCCATCGACATCGGCCAGGTCTACCGAGAAGGCTTGTTCGCTGGGGTCGTCGTTAAGCGCGGTCGTCAAACCTGAGCCGGTGAGTACCCAGCCCCATAGCTGTGCGAGGTCGGCTGCGGTGCAGACTGCGATGCCGTCGACGAGCGCGGCCTCGGCGGCGTTGGCGGCGGGGACGACAACCCAACGGGCACCTGCCTCGCGGGCGGCAAGGACTTGCGGCAGCACTCCACGCACCGGGCGAATGGAACCGTCGAGCCCAAGTTCGCCAATGAGAACCGTGTGGCGGAGACGACCTCGGGCCTCCATGTCATCGCTGGTTGCGATAAGGATGGCGCAGACGATGGCGAGGTCAAAGCTAGTGCCGTGCTTGCGGATATGCGCCGGAGACAGACTCACCACGACCTTTGTCTTCGGCCAGGGCAACTGCGAGTTAGCAACCGCCGTGCGCACGCGATGTTTGGCTTCTCCGACGGCGGCATCGCCGAGCCCACCGATATACATTCCTGGCAAGCCACGCCCAACATCGGCTTCCACCTGCACAATAGTTCCTTCAATGCCGCTGAGGCTGACTGCAAGAGCTGTACCGACAGTCATCTAGCAGTCCCACATGATCGCGTCGCTGATTGCGGGAATGTACGTAACTGCAACGACTGGAGGGCCGGACGAAGGGCTGGACACTGTGACTTCTGCGCAGTCGATAACTACGGACTCTAACCAGTTGGTAGAACTCTCTGACAGCCACTGTGCCGCCGCCTTGCGCAAATGACGAAGCTTGGCTGCTGTGATGGACTCTCTGCCGTCCCCAAACTGACTACTTCGCGAGCTGCGCCGCGTTTTTACCTCCACAAAATGCAGCCTGCCGTCAACATCTTCAGCAATAAGATCGAGCTCATAGCGCCCCACCCGCTCATTCCGAGCAATAACTTCCCACCCCTGATCCTCCAACATCTCGGCGACGAAATCCTCCCCAAACGCGCCGAGCTGTCTCGTGGTTAGTTCTTCAAAGCTCTGTGTCATAGCCCCGGTCCCCCTGGTTCCCCGTTGAATTGTGCCTTGGCGGTTTACTGCCTTGGCGGTTTACTGCCTTGGCGGTTCGGAAACACTCTTGCACAGCGGGCATGACAAAGGCCCTCCGATAAATGCTCAGAGGGCCCTAACTGTGGATAATTTTTCGACTGTGGATAACTGTTAGCAGCTAGCCATAACATGCGATGACAGGCGACGATAACCTACGGCAGTCGCAAGTCCGGCTTATCCAGTTCCTCGATATTGACATCCTTGAAAGTGATAACGCGCACGTAGCGGACAAACCGAGCCGGGCGATGGACATCCCACACCCACGCATCCGACATCCGCAGCTCGAAATAGACCTCGTTTTCGCTGTTGTGCGGAATCAGCTCCACAGCATTAGCAAGGTAGAACCTGCGCTCCGTCTCAACAACGTACGAAAACTGACTAACGACATCGCGGAACTCCTTGTACAGGGATAGTTCAACGTCGGCCTCGTAGTTTTCTAGATCTTCTGCGCTCACGACCGCGACGGCTCCTTCGAGTGTTTACATGTTGCTCTTTTTGTACATGTTGGTCTATTCGGGGTGCTCAAGATACTCCGCGTGTGCCAAGCGCACATTGCGGTATGACCACCGATGCACCGGGGTTGCGCCATGGCGTGAAATCGCTTCCATATGCGATGACGTGCCGTAGCCCTTATGCCCCGCCAGACCATAGTCCGGATACTTCTCCGATAGGTCAACCATAATGCGGTCGCGGGTGACTTTGGCTAAGACACTCGCAGCAGCAATACATCGGCAAGCGGAATCACCACCAATCACGGGCAAATAGGGTGCCGTGAAGCCAGACACTTTGAGTGCGTCGGTAAGCACATAGCCAGGACGCTGTCCCAACCCGGCTACCGCGCGGCGCATTCCAGTGACATTCGCGTCCTGAATGCCGAATTGGTCGATGTAGGACGCGGGAATCGTCGTCACGCAAAAAGAGGTGGCGAAGCGTTGGATGAGCGGAAAGAGCCGTTCACGTGCGGCCGGCGTGAGCTTTTTAGAATCGGTGAGCTTATCCAGCTCTGCGATAGGGCGTTCTGGAAGGCAGCAGGCGGCGATAACTATCGGGCCTGCACAGGCGCCGCGACCAGCCTCGTCGACCCCGGCTACAGGTCCAAAGCCGCGCTTTGCCAGCGCGACCTCTATCGTGCGCGACTGCTTCAGCCTCCGCAGTTTCGGCGCCGGCGGCGTGAGCAGACTGTGCTGCCTAGTTGTGCTGGATGTCCGGATCATCGACGCCACCGATGCGGTTAAACGGCAGGATGATTGCCTGCACCTTGCCGACGACGTTATCCAGCGGCACAGTACCCTGCAGCTCGTCGCCCATGTGATAGCGAGAGTCCGCAGAGTTGGTGCGGTTATCACCCATGACCCACAGATTCCCCTCCGGCACTGTTACCGGCCCGAAGTACGGGCCACCACACTGCTCTGAGCCAAGATTATCCACCACCGGCTTGTCTGCCGGAGTTTTAATGAAATCCTGGTCTGTCATCTTGCCGTCAACCATGATGCCGGGATCTCCTGGGCGACACTGCACAGTCTGCCCACCCGTGGCAATCACACGCTTGACCAACGCATTTTCATCAGGGGCGACAAGGCCAATCCAGGAACCAACCGTCTGCAGCGAGTTCGCCACTGGGTTGGTTGAACGCTGTGACACGTAGTTACTATTCCAGGACTCCGGGCCATTAAAGACGACAACATCGCCGGGCTTGGGATCTGAGAACTGGTAGGAAACCTTATCCACCCAAATGCGGTCACCGGTGCACCCGACACATCCGTTGAGCGTCGGCTGCATCGACTCGGATGGAATCACGTAGACGCGGCCGATAAAGGACTGCACACCGGCACTGATGAGCAGGGCAATCACGATAATGATTGGAATCTCGATGTACCACGGAGTGTGCTTTTCAGGCTCCTCGTCAAGTTTCCGGAAGCCTTTCAAGCCTTCAGTACGGTCTTCTTTTTGGCCGTCAGTCTGTTCGCGAGAATCGTCGTCGGTCATGGGAAAAGACTATACGCGATAGAAAAATCCCCACCGAGCTCAACACTCGATGGGGATTATTTTGCGCCAAAAGACTAGCGGCGCTCCTTGATGCGTGCAGCCTTACCGCGCAGGTTGCGCAGGTAGTACAGCTTCGCACGGCGAACGTCGCCCTTGAAGACAACGCGAATCTCGTCGATGTTCGGGGAGTGCACCGGGAAGGTACGCTCAACAGCGATACCGAAGGATACCTTGCGGACGGTGAAGGTCTCGCGGACGCCGCCGCCCTGACGACGGATAACGACGCCCTTGAAGACCTGAATACGCTCGGTCTTACCCTCGACAATCTTTACGTCGACCTCGACGGTGTCACCAGCGCGGAACTCCGGAATGTCGTCGCGCAGGTATGCTGCATCAACCTTGTCAAGAATGTTCATGGAAACTTATTCCTTTACTTTTTGCATAGACAGAGGACCCTGGCGGCGCTTTCCCACAGAGGGACGCTCGGCCGGTTCATGCCCGAAACAGGTAAAGCTGCCTATAAAGACAACCTGGAAATTATTACACACCCCCTGGTCAGAAACCAAACTCATCCATGTTCGGCGGGTCTTGCGGGTCTTGGGGAGCTTCCGAGTCTTGGGGGTCTTGCGGGTTGGGAGTATCGGTGTCTTCTCCCCTGCGCGCTTCCTCGACCAGCTTCCGTGATTGCTCTATCAGCTCCTGGCGATACTCGTTATATTCTGCCAGCGCCTGCGTCATCCGCAGTCCCCGTTTGTCGAAAGTGTAGCGCCCGTGCCCGGCAAGCGGCCCGTCTTCCAGGCTCACCGCCTTTTTGCCCGTGCTTGACGACGTCCACAGTTCCACCCCATCCCGATCACGTGCAACATTCCACAGACCAGCTGTTTTCATGTTGTGGTGCCGGCGGCAGAGGCAGTGGAGGTTCGGCGTTTCTGTTGCCCCGCCCTCCTCTGGGTGCTCTTTGTCGTACGGCTCAATATGGTCAATGTCGCAGAGCTCCGCGGGTACATCACACCCCGGAAAGCGACACGTTCCGTCCCGACCTTTAACGAAGGCTCTCTGACTTTCGGTTGGGGCGTAGCCCTCCGCGGTTTCGTCGGCAAGCATACGAATATGCGTGACCTTATCAATCCACGCCTGCGTAGCTAACTGCGAGATCCAGCCAACGCCGCCAAGCCAGGCGGTGCGGGGACGCTCCTCTGTGGCAGGACAGTATAGGTTGAGTACGATTTTTGCCTCGGCGGTGCCGCGGATGAGGTGTGTCAAAGCTTCGACTCGAGTGCAGCCAGCTGAGCTGGAGATGGACTCGAGGGTGGTTTTGAATTCGAGAGCGCGGGTCTTTTCCAGCTCCATAAAAACTTCCGCGAAGTTGTCGCTCTCTTCAAAACCGATACTCTCTCCTACTATTTCGCGTTCTCCTGCAGGAAGCAGCGGATCGACATCACCCGGAAGGTTTTTGGGGCGAAGCTGAGGTTCAATTTCTTCGATAACCCGTTGCAGGAATTTATGTAGGCTGCGAACTCCCCGGAGTGCCTCGCCATGCTTTCGGGGAATGACAAAGCGGGCAATTTCTTCTTCAACAGCTGCACGCACCTCTGGATCGTGGAGCGGCGCTGTCGCGCGAGCAATGGTGATCAGATGCGCAAAGGGCAAATGAGCTCGAGCTTTAATAAAGGCACCCAGCCGGGGCATACGCGCTAACTGAATGCCGACCTCTACATACTCGAGCGCCTTACCGCGGGAAATACCCAACTCGGGTGCGATTTCAGCAATGTATGCATCCACATCAATCTCAAGCGACTTCGGCGTGCAACCGCAAGCTATACCCAGTTCCAGGCGATTGCGTTGGATACCCGCCACCGCCAACTGGTTCGTGGATGACTCGTGGAAAAACTGCGGCGCTTCAGGCAGCAGAGCCGCTTGGTAAACATCGGACGGTTGTTTGGCCGGACTATCTTTTTCAGACATTGTTCCCCCAAAGCCCCAACCCCGCTCAGTGTCGATAACCAGTGAATACCACTAGCCCAACGCCAAGAAGAGAAGCTCAAGCACTTTGTTCTTGATGCCTCCATTTTAGCACACCCATTCGATTGCGCAACCCCTTTAATAAAACTTTTTCGCTTGTACATTCGAGTGAATTGTTGAGCGTGTTATCAAATGTCACGAGGTGCATCTTCTGGCGAAACTCCGCGCACACTAAGACGGCACGCTACAACCGCTCGCTACAACGTCACGCTGATACAGCACTCCAATAACGACCGCTGCCGACCGTTGCTACAAAGCCCCCCCCAACTGCTAGATTGTCTCCATGCAGCAGATTCCACGCTTTGACCCCTGGATTGTTCGAGGAACAATCATCGCCCCGTGCGTTCTGGCGATTGCACAGCTTCTGTGGGTAATTGCCATTTCCGACCGACTACCGGAGCAGTTAGCAACGCATTGGAGCGGTAGCGGCACTCCCAACGGTTTCATGCCGCCAATTCAAAGCACATTGATTATGGCCATCATCGTCATCGCATGTGCGCAGATCGGTTGGCTCGGTGCAAAGACCAGCACGCCGCTTGTCGTGCGCAAGCCAATTGCAATAACCAACCTCGCCCTCTGCGGCTTCTTAATCGGCATTGAATTCGCGATTATCATCCCGCAGATCGGCACGACGGACCCTACGACCGCCCGAATCGGCTGGATCTATGCAATAGCCGGCGTCATCATCGGCCTAGTAGCGGCCCTGCTCGTGACGCGCCGCCTCAAGGACTACTCCTCGCTTACCGACGCCACGGTCACCGAGCCGACATCGCCACAGTTGCCCCATCGAGAAGGAGCCCCGACTCCCATCGATGTCAGTGTGACCATCTCTAAGGGGGTCAAGGTCACCCTCGCAGTCTGGTGCGTGGTGTCTGTAGCGCTCGCAGTGTTCCTGCCAAGCCTCGGCATTGTTTTTCTGCTGTGCACGCCGCTATTCCTCATCGCATATGAAACCGGCATGACACTAGACACGGACCCGAAGACAGATTCCATTACCGTTTTTAACGGCTGTGGACCGCTGAAGATGAAACACCCCATTGAGCTTCGAACCATCAAATATGCGAAGCCGGCCACTTATAACTGGGCCGACGGTGGCGGTATTGGGCTTCGACTTGGCAATGATGGCCGCATCACCGTGGCGGCACGGTCAGGCGAGGCAGTCAAGATTGAGACCTCGGGGTCCGATTACACCATCGTCGTACCGGATGGAATGGCTGCGGCTGTCGCGGGTGAGATCAACAGCCGCATCGACGCTATGCGCCAATAGGCTATGCGCTAACAGATCAAGCGCTAAAAGATCAAGCGCTAAAAGCCTGCCCTGCGCAGCGCGTCAGCCATGGAACCGCCGCCTCCACCACGGTTGGCTCCACCGCGCTTCTTATTCTGGGAACCACGCTTTCGGCCGCCTCCACGGCCTTCTCCGCGACCGCCGTCACGCTTTGGCTTGGTATCCGAGGCGTCGTCGTCAAGCCTGAGCGATAGACCGATGCGGTTGCGTTCGACGTCAACGTCGAGAACCTTCACCTTGACCACCTCGCCCGAGCGGACGACCTCGTGTGGGTCGGAGACGAAACCGCGGGCCATGTTGGAGACGTGGACGAGGCCGTCCTGGTGGACTCCGACATCGACGAAGGCACCGAAGGCCGCGACGTTGGTGACGGTGCCCTCGAGAATCATGCCGGGCTGAAGATCGGAGACCTTCTCCACGCCTTCCTTGAAGGTGGCGGTGACGAACTCGGGACGCGGATCGCGGCCGGGCTTGTCCAGCTCGGTTAAGATGTCCTGGACGGTGGGCAGGCCGATGCCGGCGGACTCGTCGACGAAGTCTGCAGCACGCACCTTGGACAAGACGCGGGAGTTGCCGATGAGCTCCTGGACACTAACGCCGGTCGACGCGGCGATGGCATCGACGACGCGGTAGGACTCCGGGTGCACGGCGGAGGCATCCAGCGGGTTGTTAGCGCCGTGGATGCGCAGGAAGCCGGCGCACTGCTCGAAGGCCTTCGGGCCAAGACGCGGAACCTTCAGCAGCTCCTTGCGGGAGGTGAAAGCGCCGTTTTCGTCTCGGTAAGCGACGATGTTGTCCGCAACAGTCGAGGACACGCCAGCAACGCGACCGAGCAGCGGCGCGGAGGCGGTGTTGACCTCGACGCCGACAGCGTTGACGGCATCCTCAACCACGGCATCGAGAGAGTGCTCGAGCTTGGTCTGGGAAACGTCGTGCTGGTACTGGCCGACACCGATGGACTTCGGATCGATTTTGACGAGTTCAGCAAGCGGGTCCTGCAGGCGGCGGGCAATCGATACGGCACCGCGGAGAGATACATCCATGTCCGGGAACTCAGCTGCTGCCAGGGACGATGCGGAGTAGACGGAAGCACCGGCCTCAGAAACCACCACAGGGGTCGGCTTCTTGCCACCGGCCTGAGCTATCAGGTCAGCGATTTCGCGGGCCAGGGTTTCGGTCTCGCGGGAAGCGGTGCCGTTGCCGATGGCCATGAGCTCCACGCGGTGCGTGGCGCAGAGAGTGGCCAGTTGCTCCTTGGCGCCGGACCAGTCATTGCGCGGCTGGTGCGGGTAGACGATGGCAGTGTCGAGCACCTTGCCAGTGGAGTCGACAACGGCGCACTTAACACCATTGCGGTATCCCGGGTCCAGGCCGAGAGTGGCGCGCTGGCCAGCCGGTGCGGCCAGCAGCAGGTCACGCAGGTTACGGGCGAAGACATCCACGGCTTCGGCCTCGGCACGCTCCTTCAGTCGAGTGCGGGCATCGAGGGCAGCGGACACCTCCAACTTGGTGCGCCAACCGAAACGAACGGCCTGGTCAATCCACTTGGAGGCACCGCCGTCGGGAAGCTCAAAGGCCTCACGAATCATGTGTTCGTAGGTCTCATCCTCACCCGCATCGATGTTAAGAGTCAGGATGCCCTCGGCCTCACCGCGAAGCACGGCCAGTACACGGTGGCTAGGCATGGTGTCCAGAGGTTCGTTGTGCTCGAAGTAGTCACGGTACTTCGCACCCGCAGTCTCCTTGCCCTCCACCACGGCAGCGGCGGCGGAACCGGAGGACCACACCTGCTCACGGACAGAGCCAACCAAATCAGCATCGGTAGCGAAGCGATCGACCAAAATGGCACGGGCACCGGTCAGAGCGTCCTTCGCATCCTTGCCAGCTGCCTCGCCGTACTTAGTGGCTAGAGTCTCGGGGTCCGCGGCGGGGTCGGCCAGTAGCTCCTCCACCAGCGGTTCGTACCCGGCCTCACGCGCAATATCGGCCTTGGTCTTGCGCTTCTTCTTGTACGGCAGGTAGAGATCCTCCAGCCGTGCCTTGGTATCGCAGGCGAGGATGGCGGCCTTGAGATCGTCGTTAAGCTTTCCCTGCTCTTCGATAGCGGCGAGAATCGTTTGCTTGCGCTCTTCTAGTTCGCGCAGGTAGACGACGCGTTCCTCGATGAAACGCAGCTGTGTGTCATCGAGTCCGCCGGTTACTTCCTTGCGATAGCGGGCGATGAAAGGCACGGTGTTGCCTTCGTCGAGAAGCTTGATAGCGGCGGCGACGGCACTTTCGGCAACGTCCGCACCAGTGGCGGCGAGTTCTCGGGCAATTACTGATGAAATCACCCGGGCAACTTTACTATCGTGGAAGTACCAATTGGCGAACGCCCCACAGAAGGCTCGCAGTAAACACCGGAAAAGGAGCCCCATGAAGCAAAAACTCTGTGCCGAATACCTGCGCATCTCCGACGAGGAGGCAGCGCGGTTAGTTGAGGTCGCAGCACCTGCGGCAACCAGCGACGGCGGCACGGCGGGGCTTGTTAACGACGGCGCGGAGAAGATTATCCTGCAGCACTTCGTCGACGTTCCGGACGAAGACGCCCTGGACATCGACACGGACTGGGAGTCCCTGCTGCGCACGTTGACCGGCAATCCCATCGACGGCCAAGCACTCGGCGACCCGCTGGCGGAGGCCATCCTCGGCGCCGACCGCGTCTGCCGCAAGCCGCTGTCTGCAGTCATCCGCGCCGATCGCGTCGGCGACGTGCACCAGACGCTGGCAAGCATCGATCTTGCCGCCCGCATCACGGACAATGGTTCGCTTATCGACGAAGCCACTGCGACACAGCGGTACCGCGAACTCGTGGCCTTCTACGAGGAGACTAAGGCAGCGCGTAGCGCCGTGCTCGTGGCCATCTCCTAAGAACTAGCAGCGCAACTGCTAAGCCGATAACTCCGGCGATGAGGCCGCCGATAACATCGGTAAGCCAGTGCGCCCCGACCCACACGCGCGACAGTGCCACAGCGCCGATAAGCGCGATGATGGCCAGGTCGAGCAGCTTGCGGGCTGTGCGGCGCAATACGGGGATGGCAAGCTGCATCGCGGCCATACCGCTGGAAGTAACCGCTGCCACATGTGCAGAAGGAAACGCCGCGTCATGTAGGTTGACCAGCGAGAACTCCTCACCCGGTCGGTCGCGGTCCAAAAACCACTTCATGGCATAAGTCACCGCAATCGACGAACCGAATGACGCCGGCAGTAGCAACGCCCACGCACGGAAGCGGAACCACAGGAGTGCCGCAGCAACAAGCGTGACCGGCGCGATGTAAATCGGCCGGATAATCTCGCTCAAAGCCAGCATCAAACTATCGACGCGGCCATCCCGCGCCCCATGCAGGTCACTGACCCAGCCCGCAAACGACTGATCCACGCTCCCCGCCAGCTGCGTCTGAGTGAACCACGCCAGTGCACCTAGGACAGCTAACCAACCAATGACATGCCGGGGTCGCGCAATTCGAACACGTGCCACTAGCAGTTCTCCTCGGTTACTTCCCCAATGACTCCTTGGATTATTTCCCGGTCACGGGCGCTGAGGTCGACGTCGGCAAGCAAATCGGGACGACGTTCGGCCGTGCGGATGAGTGACTGGTCGCGCCGCCAACGGTCCACCAGCGCGTGATTGCCGCTGAGGAGAACGTCCGGCACTGCCAGTCCACGCCACTCGCGCGGCTTGGTGTAGGACGGCCCTTCGAGCAGACCGTCAGAGAAAGAGTCCTCCTCGTGGCTTTTGCGATTGCCCAACACACCCGGGATCAACCGCACGACGGACTCCGCAATCACCAGCACCGCCACCTCCCCGCCGATCAGCACATAGTCCCCAATAGAGACCTCACGCACGCGGTAACGATTAGCGGCATCATCAATAACTCGCTGGTCAATGCCCTCGTAGCGCCCGCACGCGAACACAATGTGCTCCTCGTGTGAGAACTCCTGCGCCATCTGCTGCGTAAACGGCTCGCCCGCCGGGGTCGGGACGATCAGCAGGGGCTTCGCTGAATCTTCTTCGCTTAACGACGGCACTTCCGCTGCAGCATAGGAAGATTCCTCGGCCAAACCCAATTTCTGATCATGGCGGACATTGTCCAAATGTGGCACCGCGGACGTGAGCGACTGCTCCGCTTTCAGCGCCGCTACCTCGTCGAGGGCGGGACCCCAGACATCCGGCTTCATAACCATGCCGGGGCCACCGCCGTAGGGTGAGTCATCCACGGCCTGGTGTACACCTGGCGCCCAGTCGCGCAGGTTGTGTACGCCGACGCTCAAAATGCCCTGCTCAATTGCCTTGCCCAGCAACGCATGACGCAGTGGCTCGAGGTACTCCGGGAAGATTGTGACTACATCGAGACGTAAGCTCACAGCTCCAACAGTCCTTCCGGCGGGGTGATGGTGACAGTAGAATTCTCAAGGTCAACTTCCGGAACAATTTCGTCTACCAGGGGGATAAGAACCTCCCGGGCGCCGTCGTCAAGCGTGACTTCAAGGAGACGGTGAGCGGGTGCGCGGACGATAGAAGTGACCTCGCCGATATCGGTGCCGTTGTGGACAACGCGCAGGCCTTCGAGTTCAAAGTCATAAAAATCCTCGTCTTCGAAGACGGGCTCGGCATAAAACTTCATGCCCCGATAACGCTCGGCCTCATTGCGGCCCGGAATCTCCTCGAAGCGAACCAGCAGACGGCCCTGGTGCGGACGCGCCGTTTTCACAGTCAGCTGTTCTTCACGGCCCGCCTGTACACCCAACAGCGTGGTTCCGACTGCGAAACGCCCTTCCGGGTCATCCGTTGTTGCATCAACGACGACTTCCCCGCGCACACCGTGGGGCTTAATCACTCGGCCAATAAGCACCATGTCAGCTACCGACACGCGCACACTCCCTCTCCTATAAAGGCTCTGTAAAACACCCGCGTAAAGCAAAAAAGGCGCCACCCAACACTTCGTCTTGAAGTATAAGGTAGCGCCCGGATTAGCTAAGCGGCGTACTCAGCGTCCTTATTACTCGGCGTCCTCGGAAGCCTCGGACTCAGCAGCCTCAGCCTCGGCAGCCTTTGCGGCCTCCTCAGCTTCCTTAGCAGCCTTAGCTGCTTCCTTGGCCTCGCGGCGCTTAGCGGTGATGGCCTCAGCGGACGGGCCGTTGTTAGCCTCTTCCAGAGCCTTGTTGAACAGCTCGAGCTTGGTCGGCTTCGGCTCAGCAACCTTCAGAGTGCCCTCTGCACCCTCGAGGCCCTTGAACTTCTGCCAGTCGCCGGTGACCTTCAGCAGAGCCAGAACCGGCTCGGTCGGCTGTGCACCGACGCCCAGCCAGTACTGAACGCGCTCGGAGTCAATCTTGATGATTGACGGCTCTTCCTTCGGCTGGTAGATGCCCAGGTTCTCAATGACCGCACCGTTGCGACGGGTACGAGCATCAGCAACGACAACGCGGTACTGAGCAGTACGAATCTTACCCAGGCGCTGCAGCTTAATCTTGACTGCCATGAGGAGTTCCTCTTTCTTCTATGTCACTGGACAATACTTATGCATCCGAGCTCACCAGTAATTACTAACGAAGTGCCTCGGACCGGTTTTGCCCTTGGGATATTTACACTGCGCGTGACCACCGGGCGGCCGTGGCCGGATCCGATGAATTCGCAGTCGTGCCTCAGCTGAGGATTCTCATTGAGACAACTCGAGGTATGTTACCAGCAGTTTTTGGAAATTAACAAAACCGCGCACTCGAAACACTGCATACCCACTAAAGCTGAACGTCGTTGACCGTGCGGTAACGTAACATTCTATGAAAACCACCGGCACCCAGTATAGGTATGACTTGGACGGACTACGGGGCATTTCGATTGCCCTCGTAGTCCTTTTCCACGTTTACGTCGGTCGCGTTTCCGGTGGTGTGGACGTATTCCTCTTGCTCTCCGGGTTTTTCTTCTTCGGCGCGCAGTACCGCAATGCCATCAACCCCAGGCAGTCCATCAATCCATGGTGGAGTATCTGGCGCACGCTGCGTCGCCTAATCCCGACACTGGTGCTGGTCCTCTTCGCGACAACCCTGTTTGTCATTTACTTCATTCCATCGCTTCGCACCATTGACATTGCCCAGCAACTCCGCGCCAGCCTGCTCTACTACCAAAATTATGAACTGGCAATCCAGGGCTCGGACTACGCTGCCGCAGAGAGCGAAACTTCCCCACTGCAGCACCTGTGGTCAATGTCGGTACAGGGTCAGTTTTATCTCGGCTCCATTTTGCTCATCTCCCTACTCGCATGGATGACGCGCTCACCCCAAATTGTCGGCGCGGTTACCTCACCGGTGGAGGCGAAGCGCACCGACGCTACCGGCGGTAAACTCCGCCGAATCCTCACTCCGTTGCTGGCAGTTATCACTCTCGGCTCGCTTGCCTATGCCTTCTATATGCACTCCGAGAACCAGGGGTGGAACTACTACTCCACTGTCAGCCGACTCTGGGAGCTCTGCCTCGGCGCACTACTCGGACTGATTCTTGTCCGGGGCTCCGTCCCCATGCCCAAGCCTCTTCGAGTGCTGTTAGCAGGCATCGGCCTCGCACTGGTGGTCTCCACCGGTTTCATCTTCGACGGCGCCGCGCAGTTCCCAGGCCCTTGGACCCTGTGGCCGCTCGGTGGTGCTGCGCTGATTATTGTCGCCGGCCCTGAGGCGGGTTGGATCTCCAAGTTCCTGGCCAGCCGTCCAATGCGCGAGGTAGGCCAGAGCGCCTACGCGCTCTACCTGTGGCACTGGCCTCTTCTTATCCTGGCCATAAACTACCTCAACCGCGATACTCCGGGGCTGAAGCTTGGCACCGCAGTGATTGTCGTTTCCTTCATTTTGGCCAAGCTCACCAACAAGTATGTCGAGCTGCCACTGGCCCAATCGACTCGCCGACCGACCCGGACTCAGCCCGTCGTCGGCGATGCAATCCACGCAATTAAGCATCGTCGCCCGGCTCGCCGACTAGCGGTAGTCGGCACTGTTGTCGTCATTGCGTTGGTCGGCATGTCCAGCCTTGTCAACGTGCAACAGGTACGCGTCGATCGCGCCTCCGCCATCAGACTGGATCCAGAGGTCTACCCAGGTGCACTCGCGCTTACCGACGGGTACGAGGTCCCCAAGGCAGCCACAAAGCCGAATACCGATTTCATCACGGACCTTTGGCCGGAACCCGCCCTCGATGGCTGCCTTGCGACAGGCGGTGAGGATGTCGGATACTTCCCACCAAATCGCCGTTGGCGCGATGAGACCCAGCCGTGTGTCTACGGCGATCCGGATGCTAGTGAATCGATTGTCATCATCGGTGGCTCGCACATGGAACATTGGTTTGCCCCGATTGATGCCTACGGCAAAAACAACGGGTACCGAGTGGTGGTTCTCCTCCGACAGGGCTGTCCAGCGACCTTAGAACCGATCCACGGAGTCGGCGATATCTGCGTGGCTTGGACTTTCGAGGCTCTGCAGAAAATCGACGAGATTCAGCCAGAGATGGTTTTCACCACTTCAACCAGACCCTTGTTCCAGGCGGACCCACCGCAGCCGGGCGACTACACACCGGATGGCTACGTGTCGTTTTTCGCTGCGCTACAAGAACGCGGAATTGATTTCTTCGCCATCCGCGATAACCCATGGGCACTACGAAAGGACTTGAGCCAATTCTCCCCCAGCGTGTGCGAAGATGCGGAAGAAGATTGCACTATCCACCGCAAAACTGCCCTATATGCAGAAAATCCCGCTGAGGAGATTCTTGCGAACTTCCCCAACGGGCACAGTCTAGATTTTTCCGACATCTTCTGCGGTCCGACCACCTGCCGTAAGGTTATCGGCAATATCTACGTCTACCGCGACAGCAATCACATCACCGATGAACTAGCGGCCACTTTCAGCCCTGAAATGGACCGCCAGATTCAGAAGGCCTTGCGGGACTAGCTACTTCTAGTCCCTGCTACTTCTTGCCCTGCCCGAAGTCGAGATTGTTGAGGTCAAAGTCCTCCATACCTTCTGGCAGCTGGTTACCCATCTGCTTCTGCAGCTTCTGCAGTTCAGCCATGCTAGGCATACCCGGCATGCCCTGCATACCTGGCATTCCGCCACCGCGCATTGCCTTCGGTGGCGTCGGCCCCCGGTTAGCGCCCTTGCGCTTATTCTTCCCCTTACCCTTTCGACCACGCTTAGCCTTGCGGTTCGATGGGCGACCACCGCCCATACCAAATCGGCCGGCCATCTGCGCCATCATCTTCCGCGCCTCATTGAAGCGTTCGATAAGCTGGTTAACCTCCGAAACAGACACACCGGAACCGTTGGCGATGCGACGGCGTCGTGAAGCGTTCAGAATCTTTGGATTCTCGCGCTCTTCCGGAGTCATACCGCGAATAATCGCCTCGATGCGGTCAAGCTGCTTTTCATCGACCATTTCCGCAGCCTTGGACATTTCCGCGCCGCCGGGGAGCATCTTGAGGATATTGCCGATTGGGCCCATCTTGCGGACCATCATCATCTGCTCGAGGAAGTCCTCGAGAGTGAGCTCGCCGGAGCCAATCTTCTGGGCAGACTTTGCAGCCTGCTCATGATCGATTTCCTTGGAAGCGACCTCAACCAAAGTCTTCAGGTCACCCATGCCCAGGATGCGGCTGGCCATGCGGTCTGGGTGGAAGACGTCAAAGTCCTCCAACTTCTCGCCCGTGGAGGCGAACAGAATCGGCTTGCCGGTGACCTCACGGATAGACAGTGCAGCACCACCACGCGCGTCACCATCGAGCTTGGTCAGCACAACGCCAGTGAAGTCAACGCCGTCTCGGAAGGCCTTGGCGGTCTCTACCGCGTCCTGGCCAATCATGGAGTCGATGACAAACAGAACTTCATGCGGGTTGATGGCATCGCGAATATCGCGGGCCTGTTTCATCAAAACCTCATCGATACCCAGGCGACCTGCGGTATCGATAATCACCACGTCATGGCGGTGCTGGCGCGCATAAGCGAGGCCGCGGAATGCGGCGTCAACTGGGTTGTCCTCGCTGGTGCCCATTTCATGGGTGGAATCGAGGCTGGTTCCCAGGAACGGCGCGAAGCATGGCACGCCTGCACGCTCAGCTACAATTTCCAGCTGCTGCACCGCTCCAGGACGCTGCAGGTCACAGGCGACGAGAACTGGGGTGTGCCCCTGATCCGTGAGATACCTGGCCAATTTACCGGCCAAGGTGGTCTTACCAGCGCCCTGCAGACCGGCCAGCATGATGACTGTTGGTGGCTGCTTCGACATATTGAGACGTCGAGTCTCGCCACCGAGGATGTTAATCAGTTCCTCATTGACGACCTCAATAATCTGGTTGGCCGGGTTGACCGTCTGGCTACCAATAATTTCGTTAGCGCGTTCCTTGATGCGCTTGATGAAGGTACGGACAACCTCGAGGGAGACATCGGCTTCCAGAAGAGCCAGCCGAATCTCGCGGGCGGTGGCGTTAATATCCGCCTCGGTCAGGCGACCCTTCCCGCCCAGCCCCCGCAGGGCACCCGTCAAACGATCGGAAAGAGACTCAAACAAGTTTCCAGCTCCCCTTTTGCCTTATCTTTTCTTAACTGTTCTACCGTACCCGCTGCATACTCCGTTTGGCACATATCTGCGGCTTCACCTGTCGACAACAATTGCATCCCATCCACCCTAAACACCCCGATTCGGGTGTAACCAATAGGAAGTAGAAATCGGCAATAGAGTGAAGCTCTTTTATTCTCGGGAACGTTAAATTACTATTCGTTATTTTAACGTGACAATTAAGCACGACCTAAGACAGGGTTGTCCCACTGCATAAAGAACGTTTACACAACCTATCTACCGCCAGGTAGATAACAGACAAGTAACGCCAATAGCCAACTTTTACTAAGGACGATCCTAGTGCACGCCCCCCCCCGAAATGGTGCAAGCCAAATTGCAAACCGGCAGTATTACAGCAGGTCAAAGTGTGCCACTACATACCTAGAGTTATCCCTATAACTACTTCCAATGCCATGCATATATCAACCAGTTTACGGTTAGCCATGAACCTAGTTAACCGCAGTTGGCCTGGTTTTATTTTCCGCCGTGCACGATGAGGGATGAACGGCGAAATCATATTCATCGGTCTCTGACCGTTTGACTCCTCGGGAGGTTTTCATGAAGAAATTCACTACGACTATCGCCGCCGCCTTCTCCGCCAGCATGATTGCAAGCGCAGGCATCGCTACTGCACAGATTCCGGCCCCAATGCCGACCGAGTGCCCCGCCGGCCAGCACTTTGAAAACGTCGACGGCACTTTCCAATGCGTTGCAGACCAGCCTGAGCAGGATTCCACTGACGGAATTCCGGCCCCAATGCCGGACAAGTGCCCAGACGGCCAGCACTTTGAAAACGTCGGCGGAACCTTCCAGTGCGTCGCGGACAAGGAAGCCCCTAAGCCTGAAACGCCGGGCAACAATGAGTCCCAGCCCGGTGACCTCGGAAACCCAGGTATTTCTGATAAGCAGTGCCCGGAGGGCGAGCACTTCGACATGAGCAAGCCAGTTCCGGGCAACCCGAACGTCTTCGGTGCCTGCGTCAAGGACGAGACGAAGCCGGATACTGACAAGCCTGGCAAGGACAAGCCGGATACTGACAAGCCAGGCAAGGACGGCAAACCGGGCAAGGACGGTAAGGACGGTAAGCCAGGTAAGGACGGTAAGGACGGCAAACCGGGCAAGGACGGCAAGGATGTCAAGGTAAACGTTGACATCAAGATCTCTGCTGAGTGCAAGAACGACAACAAGTGCACGAAGGAAGAGAAGAAGGCCAAGGAAAAGGCTGAGAAGAAGGCGTCCGAGTCCAAGAAGACGACCTCTTCCGAGAACGTAAAGAAGGTCTCAGACTCCAAGAAGTCTGAGCAGAATAACTCTGAATCCAAGAAGGCTTCTTCCACTCAGAGCACTGGCCTAGCAGCCACCGGCGTTGACGCCACCACCCTGGGCGGAGCCGCTCTGGTTCTTCTGGTCGGCGGTGTCGCTGCTACCCGCATCGCCCGCAAGAACCGCTAAGAAGCTTAGGGTTCTACCCCGCTAGCGAAACGTAAACTGCTCCTGATGCCAATTCAGCATCGGGAGCATTTTTGCGTGTCATATCTTCGAAACGTTATAACTCCTATAGCTCGAACCATAAACCGCACAGATACCGATTTTTTACCAAACCGCTACGCCCCACCCGCCTTTCGCCACCCCGACACGATTAGGAAGCACCATTCGCCAGCAAAGATGAGCGAAAGCTATAAGACATTAGAAGACTCGGCTCCATTAGCGAAGACAGAAAAGCCCTATGCCGAGTCGACAGTCGTGTGTTCTATAAACACATCCACCACAGCGGGTGTAGCCAGTAAGCGTTGTAAACATAAGTTCCAGCTTTCTCTTACTGGGGTTTGGACAAGTCAACAATTTCGACCTACCCCCCCTGCCTAAGCCCTTGCGATCAAAGATTGTAATTAGTTATTAGAATCAAAAGCGTGAACAGTGTTCCCCTTCGTGAGCCCATTGATTGCAGGGCTTTCCTATAGACATTGTGAGGATTCCAAATGAAGAAGCTCTCTTCGACCATGGTGGCCGCTGCCGCTTCAGCCGGCATGCTCATCGGCGTTGGCGCCGCCACCGCACAGATTCCTGCCCCCGCCCCGTCGGAATGCCCCGCCGGTCAACATTTTGAAAATGTTGGCGGTACTTTCCAGTGCGTAGATGACGCTGCAACCCCGGATCCAGGAGGCTCATCGAACGATGGCATCCCACCGGGCGTTGAGGACACCCAGACCTGTCCCGACGGTTCCCCGCGGGATATGAGCAAGATTGACCCGGCAACCGGAGCTTACGGCGCGTGTGGCACTTCAGATGATTCCGGCCCAACTCCGGAGCCTGACGAAGATGCCCCAGAGAATGACGGAATTCCGCCGGGAGTCGATGACACCGCAACGTGCCCCGATGGTTCCCCGCGGGATATGAGCAAGATCGACCCGGCAACCGGAGTCTACGGCTACTGTCCGACCTCCGATGACGAAACTCCGGGCGACGACGAGAACCCAGGCGACGAACAGCCTGGGGACGACGAGAAGCCCGGGGAGGAAAAACCAGGCGACAAGCCCGACACCCCTAAGAATGACGGTAAGAAAACCGGGACCAAGAACACTGGTCTAGCAGTCACTGGTGTTCAGGCGACTGCCCTCGGCGGTGCGGCTCTCGCACTCCTGGTCGGTGGCGTGGCAGCTACCCGCCTCGCACGCAAGAATTCTAAGGATTCCTAGCACAACTCTCCGCTAGATTCCTAGCATCTCAACACTAAAGGCCCCGGAGCCCCGCGTATCCTCTACAGAAATCTACGCGGTGGCTCCGAGGCCTTTACTTTTTGCCGGGGGCGACGGCCGACGCTGTACTCACCAATCGATGAAAATTCACTCATCGATGTTAGTTACTATTTGCGGCCGCCGAGCAGCGCGTCTACGAAGCTCTCCGGCTCAAACGGCGCCAGGTGGTCAGCACCTTCACCAAGGCCAACCAACTTCACCGGCACACCGAGCTCGTTTTGCACCTGGAATACGATGCCGCCCTTCGCGGTACCGTCCAACTTGGTCAGGGCAACGCCGGTGATGTCTACTACATCCCGGAAAGTACGAGCCTGCAGCAGACCATTTTGGCCAACCGTCGCGTCCAAAACCAGGATGACTTCATCAACCTGAGCCTTCTTCTCCACCACGCGCTTAATCTTGTCCAATTGGTCCATCAGACCGACCTTGGTGTGCAGGCGGCCGGCGGTGTCGATGAGCACCACATCAGCGCCGGACTCGATACCGTGAGCAACTGCCTCAAATGCAATAGAAGCAGGATCGGCGCCTTCAGCACCGCGAACGGTCTCCGCGCCAACGCGTCGCCCCCAGGTTTCCAGCTGGTCGGCTGCAGCAGCACGGAAGGTATCCGCTGCACCGAGAACAACACGGTGGCCACCGGCGACCAATACACGAGCCAGCTTGCCCGTCGTCGTGGTCTTACCCGTGCCGTTGACACCGACCACCAGAATCACTGCGGGTTTGCCCTCGTGCGGAAGTGCGCGAATGGAGCGATCCATCTCAGGCTTGCACTCCTCAATCAACACCTCACGCAGCAGGGCGCGCACTTGCTCTTCGGTGCTCACCTTCTGGCTGGCAATACGCTCGCGCAGCTTATCGACGACACGCTGCGTCGCAGCCGCACCGAGGTCAGCCATCACCAGGATGTCCTCGACCTCTTCCCACGCGTCCTCATCAAGGTCACCCGCGCCCAAGATGCCGAGCACAGACTGGCCAATTGCATTCTGCGACCGTGACAGACGACCGCGCAGGCGACCCAGACGTCCCTCAGCCGGGTCAATGGAGTCAATCTGCTGTTCCGCTTCTGGCTCCGGCGTCGGCTCCGGCTCTGGCGTCGGTTCTGGTTCGGGAGTCGGCTCCGGCACCGGTTCAGGAGCAGGAACTACCTCTACCTCAGGCTCTGCTTGGGGCTCTGGTTGTGATTCCGGCTCGGGCTCTGATTCCTCTTCTCCGGCCGTAGGCAAATCGATTGGGATTTCCCGCATTACGCGGTCGTGATCCCCCTCCATTTCGGTGGGGTTATCGGGAATAGGCAGTTGGCCTTCCGGCTTCAGCAGGGAGCCATCCGTCGACTTATCAACGGGCTCATCTGCCCGCTTTTCAACTGGTTCCGGGACCTGCTTTTCAATGGGCTTTTCCACCGGCTTGGGCATCGGTTTTTCAACCGGCTGCTTCTCACGGGTATCAGTTCCACTACCGGCCGGAGCGAAGTTAAAACCACTAGTGGCCTGGTAATTTCCAGACTTCTCCTGCTGGGTGAGTTCCTTAGTATCTTCCTTCGCAAAGGAAATGCGCTGGTTTTTCCTGCGGACATAGCCCACAACAAAAAGCAGCGCGATAATAACGACAATCGCGACGACAAGGAGTATCCACTGAGTTGGAGTCATAACTCTCATTATGCAGTATCAACGACTGTTCCTCACTTACTCCGCGCCTACTCCGCTCCTGTCGACGGAGTTGCGGATGCCGGTGACATTCGCTGCGAGATTACTCGAGTCACACCATCGCCCCGCATGGTCACACCGTAGAGCACATTCGCAACGTCCATTGTTGGCTTCTGGTGCGTAATGACAATCAGCTGACTGGTCGCGCGGAGTTCCTCGAGCAACGCAATAAGGCGACGCAGGTTAACGTCGTCAAGCGCGGCTTCCACCTCGTCGAGTACGTAAAAGGGACTTGGGCGAGCGCGGAAAATAGCAACGAGCATTGCCAGCGCCGTCAGCGACTTCTCGCCGCCGGAGAGCAACGAGAGTCGCTTGACCTTTTTGCCCGGTGGGCGAGCTTCAACCTCGATACCTGTGGTTAGCAGGTTGTCAGGCTCAGTGAGAACCAGTCGTCCGTCACCGCCCGGGAAAAGCGTTTGAAAGACCGCGGGGAATTCTGTCTCGACATCGTTCCACGCGTCTGTGAAGAGCTGCAGAATCGTGGCATCGACTTCCTCGACAACATCGGTGAGATCCTGGCGGGCCTTGAGGACATCATCGAGCTGCGTGGATAGGAAAGAGTAGCGCTCCTCCATCGCCTTGTACTCCTCCAGTGCCAACGGGTTGACGCGTCCCAGCACACGCAGATCCTTCTCCGCCTGTTTGAGCTGCTTCGTCACGGCTGCGCGGTCGAAGTTCTCATCAGGAGCAAAGTCCGCGAGCAGGTCATCGACAGACAGCCCCAACTGGTCGACGATGCGCTCTGCAGCCTCGGTCACGCGGACCTGCGCCTGCGCACGGGCGATGTCGCCCTGGTGCGCGGAATCCGTTAGCTGTGCCAGCTCACGTTGCGCCGTATTCGCCTCCGTCCGGGCCGCTGATAGTGCCTGCGACACCGTCTTCTTCTGCGCCTCGGCATCGTCGCGATCGGCCTCTGCCCTCGCCAACGACACGTTGACCTTCGCGTGCAAGTCCTCAGCCAGCTCCGCGACAACTTCTGAAAGCTCCCGCTGGGCAACCTTCGCCATCTGCGCCTGCTCATGGCGAGCCTTCGCTACGCGCTCCGATGCAGCCTGGCGACGGAGCCGCTCGGCCTTGCCTCGTACACTCGACAGTCGCTCCTCTGCCGTACGCAGCGACAGACGCGCCTCTGTTTCCATGGCGCGCACAGCCGTCAGCGCCTCCGAGGCACGGTCACGTTCGCTTGTCGACGGTTCCCCCTCCTCGGGGTCACGGTCAACGCGAGCTAAGCGGTCTGCGACCTCCGCCAACTCCTTCTGGAGCTTAGTTACTCGGTCCGCGGCTTCGGCTCCGCGCTGCTCAGCGCGTTCGGCATCATGCACCACGCCGGACAGCTGCGCTGTGGCCCGAGTTCGGGCATCCGTGAGGACCTTCATACGACTCTGATGCTCACGCAACGCAGCACGGGCGGCCGCCGCGTCCGTGCGGCGGTCCTCTTCTTCGGCCTGTGCACCGGAGAGCACACCACCGAGGTCACTCAACCGCGCCTGTGCTTCCGCCAGTTCCTCGCGAGCCTTGGCAATATCCGCAGCGATTTCCACACCTGAGGCAGTGCCGCCAGCACCGCCAGCTACCCAACCCGAACCACGCAACACACCATCGCGGTCAACAACGCGCAGTCGAGTATCCTGGGTCACCAGCTCACGGGCGACGTGTTCGTCCTCGCAGGCCACGACGTCAACGAGCAGAGAGGTCAACGAACCTGAAAGCTCCGCGGGCACTGTCACATGATCGAGCAGCCAGGATGCCTGTGCGGGCAGAGTGATGTCCAAGCGCCAAGAGTCGGATGCATCCGCAGAATTGATAACAACGGCACTGCCCTTGCCCGTGGCCACCAGCTCGTCGATAAGCGAATCTCCACTGCCCTCGCTGACCAGTGCTTCGGCGGCCGCGCCGAGGGCGGCAGTGAGCGCTTTTTCCCAGCCAGCGTCGACATCGATGACTTCAGAGAGAACGCCGAGCTCGTGCTTTTCACGTAGCCACGCGGTGCCGTCGTTGGCAGCGGCGGTGCGGGCGGTCTCCAGAGCTTCGATGCGGGCGGAAAGACCTGAGACGCTGCGCTCGAGGTCGCGCTCGTCAGCGCGGAGTTCTTTCAACCGTGTAGAGGCCAGCTCTGCTTCCCGGTTGGCCTGTTCATAAGCACTCTGCAGCTCGGGACCTTCGAATTCTGCCTCGGCTAGCTCCTGCGCGGCGTTTTCCACAGCTTCGGTGGCATCGGCACGGCGTTCGTCGGCCTCATTGGTTTGCTCGGCAAGGCGTGCAGCTTCGGCCTCGGCGGCTTCCAAGCGGGTGCGCAGAGATTCTTCTGCGGAAATGAGACGAACCACGCCTTCGCGACGGTCGGCGATTGCGCGAACGGCCGCGAGGTGCTCCGCTTCGGCTTCGCGGAAAGTCTCCTCGGCATCGAAGAGCGTTTCGCGGATTTCCTCCAGTTTTTCGCGGGCCTCTGCCTCAGCCTCAGCGAGCGTGGCTTCTTCGGTGGCGGCGTCGTCGGCACGCTGCTCCAGGAAGTCCGGGTCTGGGCCTACCCACGGAGCGACGGAGTGGTCGGCCGCGCGATCGGCGGCGATGCGGGCCGTCGCTTGAATACGCTCACCGAGTGCGGAGAGACGGAACCAAAGGTCACGGGCAGCATCGGCAGCTGGAGTGATGTCCTCCAGTTCGGCTTCGAGTTCTGCAGTGCGCTCAGCGGCAATCTCGGCTCGCTCCGTGGCGGCCTCCACCTTTTCCTCAATGAGCTTGGCTTGACCAGCAATGTCATTGAGGCTGTCCTGCAAATCCACGAAGTCCGCGGCAGCCAAACGCAACTTGGCGTCGCGCAGGTCTGCCTGCACAGTCTGGGCGCGAGAGGCGGCCTCAGCCTGACGCTTCAGCGGTTTGAGCTGACGGGAAAGCTCACCTGTCAGATCCTGCAGACGGTCGAGGTTAGCCTGCATCGACTGGAGTTTGCGCTGCGCTTTCTCCTTGCGGCGGCGGTGTTTGAGCACGCCTGCAGCTTCTTCGATAAACGCACGACGCTCCTCTGGCCGTGACTCCAGAATCTGCGAAAGCCGGCCCTGGCCTACGATGATGTGCATCTCGCGGCCAATGCCGGTGTCGCTGAGGAGTTCTTGCACGTCCATTAGACGGACGCGAGAACCGTTGATTTCGTACTCACTTGCGCCGTCGCGGTACATGCGACGCGTGACAGAGACTTCCTTATATTGAATGGGAAGTGCCCCATCGGAATTGTCGATGGTAAGAGTTACCTCTGCGCGCCCCAAGGGCTTTCGCCCGGAAGTTCCCGCGAAGATGACATCTTCCATTTTGCCGCCACGGAGGGTCTTGGCGGAGTGCTCGCCCATAACCCACGCGAGGGCATCGACGACATTCGACTTACCAGATCCATTCGGGCCGACAACTGCGCAGATGCCGGGCTCGAATTTCATCGTCGTCGCCGAAGCGAAGGATTTAAAGCCCTTCAGAGTCAGCGATTTCAAATACATGGGGCAATATCTTACCCGTAGTTACGGTTTGGAGCTGAATTACCCCAAGCACGCCCCCTGTTACACAAGATCGTTTACACAGCCTTGTTTACACAGCCGCCTGCTTGGCTGACGTGTAGGCCGACTCACCATGCTGAGCGACGTCGATACCAGAATGTTCCTGCTCGCCGTGGATACGCCAACCGACGGTTACCTTCAGGACTCGGGCAATGATGTACGTCAGCACGCCCGAGAACACAGCTGCGATGACAGCAATAATGATCTGGATGGCAAACAACTTCAGGCCGTCGATGCCACCGCCGGTAAGCAGCCCTCGGTCGTTGGCCAGCAGACCGACACCAATCGTTCCCCACATAGCTGCGACCAAATGCAGACCAACCACATCCAGGGTGTCATCGAAGTTGAATTTGTACTTTAAGCCCACTCCCCAGCAACCCAGCGCACCGCCGATATAGCCCAGAATGATCGAGGTCACTGGGTTCATATCTCCTGCGGCCGGAGTAATAGTCACAAGCCCTGCGATGACACCCGAAGCGGCGCCCAGCGAGGTGGGATGTCCATCACGAATACGCTCGAGTGAAATCCAGCCGAGCATACCCACGCACGCTGCCACCGTCGTATTCAGCCATGCCAGACCAGCGACACCGTCGGCCGCAAATGCCGAACCGCCGTTGAAGCCGAACCAGCCGAACCACAGCAGTGCAGCACCCAGCATGACGAGTGGCAGATTGTGCGGGCGATGCTGGCTGCCATCGATGGACTTGCGCTTACCGACGATAATCGCCAGCACCAAAGCGGCAGTACCAGCAGCAATGTGCACAACCGTACCGCCAGCGAAGTCAATTGGAGCGATCAATGCTTCACCATCAGCGGTACCGAACAGCTTTGCCGACAGCCCCTCTGCCGAGTGGCTCAGCAGGCCACCGCCCCAGACCATGAAGGCCATTGGGAAGTACACCAGCGTCGTCCAGAAGCCGACGAAAATCAACCAGGTGGAGAACTTCACGCGTTCGGCCAGCGCCCCAGAGATCAGCGCTACAGAAATCGAGCAGAACGTGAGCTGGAACCCAATGTCGATGATGTTTGGGTAACCGTTCGCACTCGCAATGTAGTTGCCGTCGCCATCCGTGATTGAGTTACGCAGACCGAAGAACTCGAATGGGTCGGCAAAAACACCACCGATCGACTGCGATCCGTAGGACATCGACCAGCCCCACAGCACGTAAATGGCACCGACAACGCCGACAGCACCAAAGCTCATCATCATCATGTTGAGCACCGACTTCTGTCGCGACATGCCGCCATAGAACAGCGCGAGCGCCGGTGTCATCAGCAAAACCAACGAAGCCGAAATCAGCATCCACGCTGAGTTTCCAGACTGTGCAATTACTTCTTCAGGCGTCATATGTGCCTCCCCTGTCTGTCAGTAGGTAGTTATTAACTTAAATCACTTTTCCTCCGTATTTGCGTATTCTTTTTCTCACTTGCGTAGTTTTCCAGCGCTCTACGACCTCTTCAGCGTCCCAATCGACTACCTCAAGACACGAAAAAATCCCCCGCTAACTGCGTAAAAACAATGACGCAGAGCGAGGGATAGAATGTTTTCGAATTTTTCGGATTCCTACACCGACATGGGGGGGGAGGAAGGCAGTTGGCACCCCTTAACGACGGTCAAACGTGCTCAATGCACCCTTCGGTTCCTGCCATAACGGCACCACTGCCGTCACATCGCCCGGAGTATTCGGCCCCTCAAGCCAAGCGAGCAAACTCTCACAGTCTGCCCGTGGCCCTTCAGCAACAACTAACACCCGACCATCCGGGTAGTTCTGGGCATAACCAACCAACCCCAACTCCAGAGCCGTCGCGCGGGTGTACCAGCGAAAACCGACACCTTGAACACGACCGTGTACCCACGCGGTGAGGCGGACGTCGTTAAGCGACATCGGACTCACGCACTGTCATCGGGTCGGAACCGTCCCAGCACTCGATCTTGTCGTGGCCGCGGAGGTTTGGCAGATCATCGCGGTGGAATACCGGATTGAGCCCCTTGGACTTCTGCTCAGAGTAGTTCCGCAGAAGCGCGACGGCTACGCCGCCCAGCGGGAGAATGGCAATGATGTTAATGGTGGCCATGAGTGCGGAGAAGGTATCTGCAAGCGACCAGACGAGCGGCACCGAACCGACAGCTCCGCCAATAACGCACAGGATGACCAGGACGCGCACGGTATTCAGGACAGCCTTGCTCTTAGACAGGAACGGGATATTTGCTTCGGCGTAGTAGTAGTTGCCCACCAGCGAGGAGAACGCAAGGAAGAAGATGATAACCGTAATCGCGTGGATTGCCCACGTGCCCACCTGCGCCGACAGCGCGGCCTGAGTCAGCGCGGTGCCCTCTACATCGCCGCCGAAAGTCGGGTCGGACAGCAGAATGATAACCGCGGTGATGGTACAGACGACCCAGGTATCGAAGTAGACGCCCATCGTCTGAATGAGGCCCTGCTTGACCGGGTGCGACACCGATGCCGTCGCCGCCGCATTCGGAGTGGAACCCATACCGGCTTCATTGGAGAACAGACCGCGGCGAATACCCTGCATCATGGCGGTACCGACGGCAGCACCAGCAATCTCACGGATACCGAAGGCGTGCTCAAAAATCAGCTTGATCATGCCTGGCACCTCGGTGATGTTGAGAGCCAAGACAATCAGGCCGAGGATAATGTAGGCCACGGCCATAATCGGCACGACAATCTGCGTCACCGCCGAAATACGCTGCACACCACCGAAGATGATGACACCAGCCAAGATGGCCAGCACGATACCGACACAGAACTTAAAGATCGGTGTCTCCTGCCCGGTCGACTGAGCCACAGCCGCCGTAATCGAGTTGGACTGCACCGCGTTGAACACGAAACCGTAGGTCACCGTGATAGCGATGACGAACAGCGATGCCATCCAGCGCCAGTTCTCCCCTAGCCCCTTGGTGATGTAGTAGGCCGGGCCGCCTCGGTAAGAGTCCTTATCCCGCACCTTGTACAGCTGTGCCAGCGTAGACTCCACGAAGCTGGTTGCGCCACCAATCGCGGCGAGCAGCCACATCCAAAACACCGCGCCAGGGCCACCGGTGGTGATCGCCACCGCCACACCTGCGACGTTTCCGGTACCCACGCGTGAGGCTGCCGAAATTGTAAAGGCCTTAAAGGCCGAGATGCCCTTGACGCCCTCAGAAATATCAGAGGGCTTTTCAGTGATGGCCCTGAACATCTCCGGGATGTACCGGATCTGCACCATGATGGTCCGCCAACAGAAGTACAAACCTGTACCAACTAGCAGAACAATCATGAACAGCCAGTACTTGTCATTCCAAGCATTTACCCAGTCGGTTGCTTGCTCCATGAAACTCATAAGGAAATTCTAGCGTTGACAAGTGGGACACAGATAACTCGATCTATTCCCAAATGGCAGACGGACAATTTCGCGCCCACACCTCGGGCACGGCTCCCCCGCTTGTCCATAGGCGTTCAAGCTCCGCTCAAAATAGCCACTTTCGCCGTTGACATGCACATATAACGCATCGAAGCTCGTGCCACCGGCCGCTAGCGCCCGCTCGAGTACCGATTGCCCCTCGCGCAAAAGTTTCGCTAAACGACGGACCGAAAGGTCACACGCCGGCACGCGACCATCGACCTTCGCCGCCCAAAGCATTTCGTCGGCATAGATGTTGCCGATACCCGACACAATGTTCTGGTTGAGCAATACGGCCTTGATCGGTGAACGCGACTTCATCATGCGGTGTGCAAGTGCAACCACATCGACGGTGGGCTCCAATAGATCGGGCGCGATCTTGGCTGCGGGTTCCGGAACCACGCGTCCATGGGATTCGACCATTTCACAGGCCCAGACCCAACCAAAGGTGCGCTGATCGTTGAAGTTGATTAGGTGCCGAGCGCCGTCCGGCAGGGCGATGTCGAAAGCGGCTCGGGTGTGACGGCCAGGCAGCGTATCGGGAGTGTACGGAGCTTCCACGCGCAATTGGCCGCTCATGCCCAGGTGGATGGCGATTGCGGAGTCGTCGTCAAGCGTGAGCCACATGAACTTGCCACGACGATCCGTAGCGACAACCGTCCGCCCGCGCGTACGACCGATAAACTCCGCGGCGCCACCGGGTTGGCGCCGCACGGCACGAGCGTTGTAGACGAAGGAATCGTCGATGCGGCCACCGACGACGTAAGTGTCGAGACCGCGGCGTACGGACTCGACTTCAGGAAGCTCGGGCATTAGGCCAGTGCGGTATGCGCCTGATGCGCGGCGTGCATTTCGGCTTCCTTCTTCGTGGCGCCGGTACCGCTGCCCTTAACCACGCCGTCAACCAGCACGTCGACGTAGAAAGTTAGGTCATGGTCGGGGCCGGTGGTGCGCACGGTGTACTCGGCAGCCGGTAGTTGCTTGGCCGCCAGGCGTTCCTGCAGCAGCGTCTTCCAGTCACGGCCGCGGGACTCAGTCGGGGCATCGTCAATCATCTGGTTGAACAGGCGAAGCACGGTCTCGCGGGCAACCTCGAAGCCATGCTGCAGGTAAATAGCACCCAGCAGCGCCTCGGTGGTGTCAGCGAGAATCGAGTGCTTATCCGCGCCACCGGTGGCCTTCTCACCGCGGCCGAGGAGAATGTGCTCTCCCAGCCCGATACTGCGGGCCAGGTCAGCCAGCGCGTACATGTTCACGACACCTGCGCGCATCTTGGAAATATCCTGCTCAGCGCGGTCCGGGAAGCGACGGTAGAGTTCTTCAGCAACGCACATGCCCAGCACGGCGTCGCCCAGGAACTCTAGCCGCTCGTTATTGGTCAGCATGCCATTTTCATTCGCGAAACTGCGGTGGGTCAAAGCGAGCTTCAGGGACTCCTCTGGTAGCTCAACACCGAGTTTTTCCAGCAGCGGGGCGTGATCGACGGCCTCGAAAGCCGCCTTTCTAGCCGCCTCACCGGTTAGCCGACGCTTGCGGCTCATCCGTTATATCTCCTTTAAAGTCTTCGTCTAAGTCGTCGTCGATTACTTCTCGTCGCCGAGCGAGCCAAACTTTTCCGCCAGGCCAGCCCAACGCGGATCAATGCGCTCCTCTTCACCCGAGATGCCGTCTGGCTCCGGCACTTCCGAATCCGATTCAGCACAGCTGGAATCGAAATCCAGACAGGTCGGATTGAAGGGCAGATTCAAGCCCGCCTCATCGATGACGGCTTGAGTGATATCCACCGTATTGTCGACGATCTGGCCAACTTCGTCCTCAAGGTCTTCTTCCTCGGCATCGTCGCCTGTGATGAAGTCCTCGTTGTTGGAAAAGACAGCCGAAATGTGGAAGCTGAGCTCCGGATTCAGCGGGGCTAGGCAGCGCACGCACTCGCCAGTGGCCTTGGCAGTCACAGTCGCGTCAACCATGACACCGCTGCCGAGGTTCGTGACAATGCCGTCAACGACAACCTCCTCGCCAGCGGCGATGCCAATCATCTCGACACCAACGCGGACGGGGCTATCGCCTACCTTGCGGAACTGCTCGGGCATGCCGCCCTGCAGACATGTCGAAACGTCCAGAACAAATGGGGATGAGTCAGTCATGATAGACCTCAGTCTACCCCGAAGATGCGCTAACGCTCGTACCGGCGGCGTTCCTGCCCCTCGGAGAAGGAAGACGGCGCGCTCTGTGCCCCTGCACCACCGCCAACGGCACCGGCCCCCGAACGCAGTACCGAGCGATTGCGACCGACATTACGCAGGGTCTCCTGGAGAGTCTGTTCAAACTCGGCGAGCTTGGAATCAACGTAGCGGTCACACTCTTCACGGAGGCGAGAGGAATCCGCGTGTGCGTCGGAAAGCAGACGATTCGCCTCGTCGTTGGCTTCGCGGACGACCGTTGACTCAGCGACCAGGCGAGCCTGCTCCTCGCGGCCTTCCGCAACGGAACGCTCGTAGGATTCGTTACCAGCGTGAATCAGGCGATCGGACTCGGCAGAAGCACGATCCACAATGCTGTCGTACTCGTGCTGAGCATCCTCGCGGAGGCGACGGGCGTCGTCCTCAGCGGCCGCGACGGTGCCAGCTGCGTGGGCATTGGCATCCTCGACGGTGTGGTTAGCGCGGGCCTCGGCCTCGTCGACAATGCGATGGGCTTCTTCATCCGCAGTCGAAATGGTGTTGTTCGCCCGGGCTTCAGCATCGTTGATAATCTCATCCCGCTGGTCCAAGACGTCCTGCGCGTCATCGAGCTCAGCCGGGAAAGCATCCCTCAGCTCATCGAGCAACTCGAGAACACGCTGACGCGGAACCATACAATTGGCCGACAGTGGCACGCCGTGTGCCTCTTCTAGGATCTGGACCAGTTCATCAAGAGATTCGAAGACGCGAAACATGACTTACATGCTACTTCAGTCGGCGCTGCAGGGCGTGCAAGACAGGCTCAGGAACTAGCCCTTCCACCGAACCGCCGTAGCGAACAACTTCCTTCATCAGTGTCGACGACACATGACCGTACTTCGGATCAGCTTCCACAAAGAGAGTCTCAATGCCCGTCATGCGCCGATTCATCTGCGCCATGGGAGCCTCGTACTCGTAGTCCGCCGCCGAGCGCAGCCCCTTGACCAGGCAGGAGATGCCCTGCGCGGAGGTGTAGTCAACCAACAGCTTCGACCAGGAGTCCACCTGCACATTGTCCAAGTGCTGCGTGCACTGCCGAATGAGGTCCATGCGCTCTTCGACATTGAACATGCCCTGCTTATTCGGGTTGTGGGTAACCAGCACGGTCACCTGATCGAATTGGCGCGCGGCACGCTCAATCACATCGAGGTGACCAGAGGTCATGGGATCGTAGGAACCGGGGCAGCATGCGTGAGTCATAGAGGTCAAACCACCTTTGGCCGTCGTAAAGCGTAAAGAAGAACGTTAAGCGTTGTAGATAGCGGTGTCGAAGCGCGCCAAACCGTGAATGCGACGCTTCAGCTTCTGCTGGAGCTGTTCGTAGCCCTCGGGCCACTGCGTCTCCTCGTCATCGCGGTGACGCTCCACAGTCACGACCGCGCCCGGCGCGAGGAAGCTACGCAGCGCCTCGAGCATCTCTGTAACGGCCTCCCCCACCAACTCATAGGGCGGATCCGCGATGACGCGGTCAAAAGGCTCGCCCGGCGCGCCCGCAAGGTACGACGACACTTTCATCGGAGACACGGCCACATCGGGATGCCCCACGGTGCGAATGTTCTTTTCAATAGCGGCAATGGCGTTCGGATCGTTTTCCACCAACACGACGGAACGCGCGCCGCGAGAAGCCGCTTCCAAACCGAGCGCACCCGAGCCAGCAAACAGGTCGAGAACGCGAGTTCCCTCTAGCCCAAAGCGTGTGGACCAGGAGGAAAAGATGGCTTCCTTCGCGCGGTCACTAGTTGGCCGAGTGGTCTCTCCCTTAGGCGCGACTAGCCTACGACCGCGTGCCTCACCTGCAATAATGCGGGTCATCTACTTCCCTTCGTGCGATGTATTCTCGTTGCCGTTGTGCTGTGCCGTGGCGCTGTGAGTTGCTGGAGTGATTCGTGCCAGCAGCTGACCACCTTCGACATCCACAAATTGATCTGCCGCCACCTCCGCGACCGTGCCCGGGCAGGGCGCTAAAACCGGCGCTTCTAGCTTGACGGCCTCCACGACCGCAATGACCTGACCGGTCGTCACCGAGTCTTTCTCGGCGACCTCCCAGCGGACTACTCCTGCAAAAGGTGCACAGACATCTACCATGCCCAACAGTCTACTTTGGTCTTACTAGGAGCGGTCCAAGTAGTTCGACTGCTCTTCATCGATATCGGAGATAAGCTCTCCCACAAGCCTTTCATCACTGTCGAGGAGAGCCGTGGCATCGTGTCGGGTACGCTCGATGATCTCGCCATCGGTGGTGAGGTCCACTAGGCCGAGGCCAGTCGCCAGTCCCGATTGGTCATCGCCGAGCAGATCGCCGAAACTACGCGTGGCCAGGTCCAACTCCGCCAGTTGAATGCCGTCGGTGGTGGCGGCAATGCGTTCCAGCCGGGTGCGCTCCGGTGTCTGCGAATGCGTGTGGGTACACAGGAAGCACAGTCCACCCCGGTCACCACGGCCGACACGACCGCGCAGCTGGTGGATCTGCGAGATGCCGTAGCTCTCGGCGCGGCGAATCATCATAATCGTGGCCTCTGGTACATCCACGCCGACTTCGATAACTGTGGTGGACACCAGCACATCCAGCTGTCCTGTGGCAAAGGCCTGCATCACGCAGTCTTTGTCCTCCGGTGCCATATTGCCGTGCAACTGACTGATACGTACACCGGGCAGTTTCTTCCTCGCTCGGTCGAACACCGCTTCCACGGACTCGTCGAGGAACTGTTCCTCATCGCGGCTAATACGGGGACAGACAATGAAGGCGCGGTTGCCCTTGGCCACTTCCTCCCCGATCCGCTCCCAGGTTCGTGCCTCCCAGCGGGGCTTTTCCAGCGTCGGTACGACAAAAGATTGGATCTCCTGACGTCCCCGTGGCAATTCCGTCAACTGCGAAACTGCGAGGTCGCCAAAAATGGTCATCGCTACCGTGCGCGGAATCGGGGTTGCCGACATCACCAACAGATGCGGTGTCATTCCACCCCGTCCCCTGCTTCGCAGCTGATCGCGCTGGCGCACACCAAAGCGGTGCTGCTCATCGACGACCACCAGACCGAGATCGAAGAACTCCACGCCCTCACTGAGCAGGGCATGCGTGCCGACGACAATGTCAGCCTCCCCGTTGACTGCCTCCAACAGGGTTGCCCGGCGCTCCTTCGTCGACATCGATCCCGTCAACAGTCGTACAGTCACTGCTACTCCGGCTTGCTCCAGCATCGCTATCAGCGATCGGTAGTGCTGTTGGGCCAGGACTTCCGTCGGCGCCAGCATCGCGCACTGCCTGCTGGCATCGACTGCTTGCAGCATTCCCAGCAGGGCCACCACGGTTTTACCCGAGCCGACTTCACCTGCCAGCAGGCGGTTCATCGGGTTAGACCCCGCTATATCCTGCGCGATATCGGCTGCGACCGCGACCTGACCGTCGGTAAGCGAAAACGGCAACCCCCGGCGTAGCTCGTCGCGAAGTCCCCCGGCGACTTCCATGCAGGCCGGAGCGGTGAGACTCGCTTGAGTACGCTTGCGTGCACCAACGGCGAGCTGGAGCTCAAGCGCTTCGTCGTACTTCAGTCGGGCAAGCGCGATGTCGGGGCCCGCGATGGAGGGAAAGTGTGCGCCACGCAGTGCGGAGTCGAAATCGGTAAGTCCCTCCGGCGTGGCGGGCAATGGGTCTGGCTGCAGCGGTAACCATTCGAGGATGCGCTGCATGTACAGCGCCAGGTGAATACCCGCTACTCCTTTGCGGCCACGGTAAATGGGCAGATAGGGGCGCGTGAGCAGCCGCTGCATCTCCGCAATCCCCTTGGCTGTCTTCGTCAGTGTGGCCAGCTTGCCAGTGGCTGCGCCTACCGAACCATCGGCTTTAAGCACCATGCAATCAACATTTTTCAGCTGTAGCTCATTGCGGAACTCGCTGAGCGTGCCAACAATGAGCAGACGCACACCGGGGTGCAGCATATTGCGCAGCCATTCGGCACCGAAAATCGCGGCCGGAAGAATGCGCACGCCGTCGCTGACATAGATTTTCAGTGGCTTGCGTCGGTCGGCGAAGGCGGGCGCTGGCGAAATGCTGTGCACCTCCACGACTGTGGTGATGGTGTCGCCAATGTCGGAAAATGACACATCTAAGCTCTTACCCTGCGCCACGTAGCGCTTCGGGAAATTCGTCAGTGCATCCGAGACGGTCTCCATACCAAAAGCCGTATGCAGCTTCTTTGCAATCTTTGGCCCCACCACGATATTCAGGGGCGTGCGCGCATATTCCGAGCCGAGCCATCCGAGCATCGTGCTACTCGATTCCTACCTGCACCAGCTCATCGATGCCGGTTGCATCGTAGGCTACGACCTCCACAGGCTTGTCCAGCCGCGCCCGCACTTGCGCTATGTCCACGCCCTCGGCTCCGCGCCCGAGCAGCAGAGTCACTAGTTCCCCGCCGCCAGCCAACAGGTCTGAGATGGTCTCTGTGAGCGCGTCAGTCAGGGGCTTATCGACGTCCGCAGCGACTACAGCCGTTCGCGTGCCATTGGCAGCCTCTCCCATCGCATACGCAGCAACCGTCAGTGGCAGCTCAGCCGAATGCACGGCCAAGGCAGCAAGGCCAGCCGGAATGGAGTCTGTGGACACTACCGCGAGCGTCGGATTAGCCGCGGCAGCAGCGAATTCGATATCCGCCAATTCCTGGTCGCTAACCAGCCCATTTGGCAGCAGGATTACCTCATCCGCACCCCGCATGGCAGTCAGCGCCTTGGTGACCACATTGTCAGCGAACTCCTGGTCGGCGATGGCTGCTCGATCTGTGGGAGTGGATGTGGGAGTCGGAGCGGGGGTCGGGCTGATAGCAATCGCTCCCGAGGAGGTGATGAGATCATTCAGCGGACCGTCCGGCACTACCGCAATGAGGATGCGAGTGGACTCAGGTGTTGTCTCCGGCTCATCGAGCACCTCGATACGGATGCGTTCCGGACGACCGAAGTCGAGTGCCGCCTCAATAACTGCGCCCGGTTCCACTGTGTGGATATGCACCATGTACTGCGTGGTCTCCGCATTACCAGCATCACCTGCGATGATGAGCGAATTGCCCAGCGGGTTCAACCGCTCTCGCAGCGCTTCCACCGCCTGGGTATCCGCCAAGGAAATCAGGTACATGACCTCCATCTCAACGGTGGCCACGTGTGGCGCGTCGACATGCAAATCGACCGGAGCGGCTGCGCGGCCGCTGACTTCGTCGGCAAGCGCGTCTAGCAGAATGACCAACCCCGCGCCGCCGGCGTCGACCACGCCCGCCTGCTGCAGTGCCGGGAGCTGGCTGGGGGTTTTCGCCAGCGCATCGCGAGCGGCATCCGCGATTGTGTCGGCGAGCTCCTCAATCGAGTCGCCCTCAAATTCCTCCGCGGCAATCGCGGCGTGCCGCAGGACTGTCAGGATCGTGCCCTCCACCGGATTGGCAATCGCCTGGGAGACATGTTGCACAGCTAGCTTTAGCGAGTGCTGTACCGACTCAACGCCAATGCCACTACCGGAGGCAGCCTCAGCAACCGCGCGAAAAACCTGCGAGAGCACAGTGCCCGAATTACCGCGGGCACCATGCACCGCACCAGCAGCTAGGGCCGCGGTAACTGCGCGAACATCGGAAGCGTCAGCCTTTTGCGCTTCCTCATACGCCGAACTCAACGTCGCGAGCATATTCGACCCGGTATCGGAATCCGGTACTGGGAAGACATTGAGACTGTTGATCTCATCGCGGCGGGATTGAAGCGCATCAATACCCCGGGCAACCCAGCCGACAATGGCGGCAGAACCAATCTGCAAAGACATGAATTCCTATTCTAGCGTCCAGTCGATAGGGGTAGCTCCCTGACGAATCAGCGACTCATTGGCCCGGCTGAACGGACGCGACCCGAAGAACCCACGGGATGCCGACAGCGGTGACGGGTGCGGCGAACAGATGCAGTCCACGCCGGGGAGCCAACGCTGCAAACTCTGCGCGTCGCGTCCCCACAGAATGGCCACGAGAGGCTGATCACGGGCGACCAATGCTTTGATGGCATGCTTCGTGATTGCCTCCCAGCCCTTACCGCGGTGCGAGGCAGCAGCACCCGGACGTACGGTCAACACACGGTTGAACAGAGCTACGCCCTGCCTACTCCACGGAGTGAGGTCACCGTTGGAGGGAGTCGGGAGCCCCAGGTCGGAGGAATACTCCTTAAAAATATTCGCCAACGACCGCGGTACCGGCTTCACATCCGGCTGGACCGAGAAGCTAAGCCCCATCGCATGCCCCGGGGTCGGGTACGGGTCCTGACCGATAATGAGCACCTTGACCTCATCGAATGGATAAGTAAAGGCGCGCAGCACATCGGTGCCCGCGGGCAGGTAACCGTAGCCGGCCGCGTTCTCCTCGCGCAGGAACTGCCCCATCCGGTGGATGTCATCGGCCACTGGCTCCAGCGCCTTCTGCCACCCTTCTTCGACCGGCAACGGATCCATGTCATGCAGCCTTTCTTCTCAAAACCTCTTCGAACTCTTAAAAGGAAACCCAACCGGCATCGCGGGCAGGAGGTTTGCCGTCGATAAGCACCGAATCGAACTTTTCCTTCGACACCGTGCCGATAGCGCGGAACCCCGTCGGAGGCTCCCCCGGCGTCGAACCGATCAGTGTGTGGTCCTCCCCGCCGGTGAGCACCCACTCCCACGGGTCGATGCCCAGGTATTCACCAGCGGCAATCTGCAACTCATCGGGCGCAATGGCACTGCTGTCAACTTCCAAAGTAACCCTGGAGGCCTGCGCAATAGCGCGGAGATCCACCACCAGTCCATCGGAATTGTCCGTCAGTGAACGCACACCTGTAGCTCGCGCCGTGGCACCCCTGCGGTATTCGAATTCGGGCGTACAGTGTGCTGCCACCAGCTGCGCAAACTCACTTGGAACCCTCGCCGGGCTTCCGCAGTGCTGAAGCAGCGCAAGGCCCGCAGCAGAGTAGCCGATGCGTCCCGACGCAATCACCGTATCCCCCGCGCGTGCCGCTGAGCGCAGCAGCGGCCGCCCAAGCCCACCGAGTTCGCCCATCGCACTGATGGAAATCACCAGAGAATCTCCGCTGACCATGTCACCACCGACGAGCTCCGCCGGACATTGCTTGCCTTCCTGCCACAACCCCTCGGCGATACCGGTGACCACACTCACCGGAGTATGCAACGGTGCTGAGATGGCGAAAAGCATGGCCGTTGGACGCGCACCCATCGATTCGATATCGGCGAAATTCTGTACTGCGGCCTTAGCTCCAACTTGCTGAGGTGTCGACCAGTCCAGGCGGAAATGGCGCCCTTCCACCAACATGTCGGTGGAAGTGACAAAACGGGCGTTGGGGGTTGTCTGCGTCAAGACGGCGGCATCGTCGCCATTGCGTGCCGACGGGGCGATAGCCCGGATGGCCTCAATGACCCCAAACTCGCCAATATCGCCAATGGTCAATTCAGTCACAGTGTCGAGTCACATTCCTAATAGTCGATGGTTAACCGTTAATAGCGGAACCCGTCTCGGTATTGCCCCCAACCAATTGGAGTTGGTACCGGACAACGTAGAATCAGGCCCATGGTAGACGCACCCCCATCGGGAGAAACAGTTCAGTCCAAGGGTAGCCGGACACGCGCGGGCATCGCACTCGCTATCGCCATTATCTCTATCCTCGGCATCATTTTTGCCGCAAAGATTTACCAGGATAATCAGGCGACAAAGCCAGTCGCGATTTCCAACCCGGAGCTCCCCGCTAATGACTCGCCCGAGTGTGCGGAACTGCTCGACCGACTGCCAGATCGCGCCGCAGGTCTGGTTCGCGCCGACATTGCAGAGCCAGCTCCAGAAGGTGCCGCTGTGTACCGAAACTTGGAACAAGACCGCATCACGCTGCGCTGTGGCGCGAACGTACCTAGCCAGTACAACGAACTGGCTAAGACCGAAGAGGTCAAGGGCATTTCGTGGCTGCGTGTTGTCGACAGTACCGACGAGTCTTTGGCGACTTGGTTCACCGTCGGGCGCGAACCGGTTGTTGCAATTACCGCCGAAGGAAATGCAGAGGCGGAGGATGCCCTGAGTGACCTCGCCGAGGCGCTGCGCCCGGACTCCGAGTACAAGAACAAGCCGGAGCGCGGCGGCGTCCCACTGGTAGAACTGGCAGCTCCGGAAGCTGATAAGCGCTGCAGCGGCTTGGAGGCTGCCCTCCCCCGCGAGCTTGGCAACCGTCACCTTCTGAGCGCAGAGGAAATGCCGGCTGACATGCCGAAGGACATGGTCATTTGGGGCGGCACCCCAGCCGATCCGGTGGTGCTGCGCTGTGGTGTCGACGAGCCGGCTGGCTATAGCACCACCACGCAGCAGCTGACGCAGGTTGGCGACATTGTCTGGTTCAACGAACCAACGCTCTCCTCCGGTACCTCCGCCACCTGGTACGCCATGGGCCGGGAGCGCTTCGTCGCCGTTGAAATGCCGATGTCGGAGGCCAGCTCACTGATGCCGGTGCTCTCCTCGGTCATCGCGGACAACCTGGAGAACATCTCGCCGAGCGAAGAAAAGTAAGAACCAACTTCTATCGACGAGCTACCAGCGCCCGCTCAATCAGGGCGCTGAGCAGCTCCTCGTAGGCAACACCGGAAGCCGCAAACATCTGCGGGTACATCGAAATCGGGGTAAAGCCCGGCATGGTGTTGACCTCATTGATAATCGGGCCATTATCCGTGACAAAGAAGTCCACGCGAGTCAGCCCATCAGAGCCCAGTGCCCTGAACGCCCGACGAGCATCCTTGTCCAGTGCCTTCAAAACATCCTCCGGCAGCTCAGCCGGGATCTGCGCCGAGACGACATCATCCAAGTACTTGGTCTCAAAACCGTAGAAGCCCTCGTCGGAGTCCTCCGTGCCACGCAGCAGGGACGGGACAGAGACCTGCAGGCTGCCGTCAGCGCGCTGCAGCACGCCAATCTCCACCTCGGCGCCGTCTACACCGGCCTCTACAATGACCTTCCAGTCGTGCTCTCGGGCCAGCTCTACCGCCGCATCCAGATTCGCCCAATCATCGACGCGGGAGATACCAATCGACGATCCACCACGGGCAGGTTTAACGAACACCGGCAGGCCAAGGGTCTCCTTGTCCTCGTCGGAAAGCGACTCGCCGACATGCAAAACAACCTGCTTGCCGATAGGAAGCCCCGCTGCCTGCAGCAGATTCTTCGTGCGTTCCTTATCCATACCCGCAGCGGAAGCGAGCACGCCCGGGCCGACATAAGCAATGCCGGAAAGCTCAAAGAGCCCCTGAATCGTGCCGTCCTCGCCGTGCGGACCGTGGAGTACCGGGAAGATGACGTCGACGGTGTCGAAAACCTCGCCGGCGCGATCACCGGTGACGAAGCGGAATTCACCGCGGCGTGACGGCGACGTGCTCAGCGCAACTTCCTCTCCCGGGATGACCTCCGGCATCGTACGCCCCTGTGTGCGCAGCGTATCCGTCTCACGCGTCCCGACGGTCCAGACACCATCCTTGGTAATACCAATGGGAACCACTCGGAAGCGGTCCTCATCCAGGTGATCCATAATTGCGCCGGCCGAGACACAGGAGACGCTGTGCTCAGGGCTTGCGCCACCGTAGATGACGGCGACGGAAATGCGATCTGCAGACGAGCTATTCGACGAAGTCATGGTGACTTAGTTTAGCCCCGACCTCGTTGAAGTGGTTACTCCGACTTGCGGCTTCGCCCCATCAGCTTGCGAATTGTCTCATCGACCTTCGCGCCTTCGTGGCAGACGGCGTAAACGGCCTCAGTAATTGGCATTTCCACGCCATTGCGACGAGCGAGGTCACGGACCGAGATTGAAGAAATCACACCTTCAGCAACCTGACCGCGCGTGGCGTGCTGCGCCTGCTCCATCGTGTCACCGCGACCGAGACGGTCACCGAAGGTGCGGTTACGCGACAGCGGCGAGGAACAAGTGGCCACCAAGTCACCGAGGCCCGCCAATCCCGCGAAAGTCTTATCTTCTGCACCAACCGCGTCGCCCAGACGCGTGATTTCCGCCAAGCCACGGGTGATAATGGTTGCCAGCGTGTTCTCGCCCAACCCCTGGCCGGAGGCCATACCGCAGGCCAACGCAATGACATTCTTGCAGGCACCGCCGATTTCGCAGCCGATCACATCGGTGTTGGTGTACGGGCGGAAGTAATTAGTGGCAACTGCCGCCTGAATCATCTTGGCATTGTTCTCATCGGCGCAAGCAATCACCGTTGCCGCTGGCTGCTCCATCGCAACTTCGCGGGCGAGGTTCGGGCCGGACAGCACCGCAATACGCTCTGCTGGCAGGTCTGTGACCTCCGCAATGACCTCACTCATGCGCAGATGTGTCTCGCGCTCCACACCCTTGGCCAGGCTGAGCAGAATCGTCTCCGGCCCGATGAAGTCCTTCCAGACCTTGAGGTTGTCACGCAGAGTCTGCGAGGGCACGCCCAGCACCACCACATCCGCGCCCTTCAGCGCGGCCTCTGCATCCGAGGTGGCTTCGATGTTGCGCGGCAGCCCCAGACCAGGCAGGTAGTCGTGGTTTTCGCGGCTGATCTGAATACGCTGTGCCTGCTCCGCACGTCGCGACCACAGCCGTACAGGATTGCCCGCATCAGCAAAAACCTTGGCGAGCGTCGTGCCCCACGAGCCCGCACCCATCACTGAAACCTGCACCATCGCCGCGACCTTCCTCCGTTAGTCTCTAATCTCCAACAAGTCTAGCGAGACGTTCTCACACTGCGATACTAAACTAGGTCGGCGACAAAGGATTGAAAGGGAATTCACGATGATGCACGAAGAGGACAAGGACCTCAAGGGCGATACCTCCGTGACCGGTCGCCTGCGCCAGATTCCAACGAAGCCAGGTCAGGATGTCACCAAGCCGACCTTCGCGGCCGGCGCGGTTCTATGGCGCGGCGATGTCCACAACCCTGAAATCTGCGTGATTCACCGTCCCTCCTACGACGACTGGTCGCTGCCGAAAGGCAAGCTCGACGCCGGCGAGAACCTCATTGCCACCGCCGTCCGCGAAATCTGGGAAGAGACCGGCTACCGCGTCTGTCTGGGCAAGCTCGTCGGCAACGTCTCTTACCCTGTCGCCGGACGCACGAAGCTGGTCTGGTACTGGACCGCTGAGGTTCTAGACGGCGAATTCGAACAGAACTCCGAGGTCAACGAGCTTCGTTGGGTCTCCTGGGACGAAGCCGAGGAGCTACTGTCCTACGATCTCGACCGTGACGTGCTGGTCAAGGCCCGCAAGCGCATGAACAAGGAACCGGACACCCGTCTCATTCTGGTTCGCCATGGGCGTGCGCACCGTCGCACCAACTGGAACGGCAATGATGCACTGCGGCCACTGGATAAGAAGGGACGTCGTCAAGCGGAACTGCTCGTCTCTGCCCTGGAGGGCTTCCGCCCCGAGCGCGTCTACTCCGCCGAGCCCGTGCGTTGCCAGGACACCGTCGCGCCACTCGCCGCAGAGCTGGGCATGCAGGTCACAGTCGACGAACGGCTTGGCGACGAGCACTGGATTGCCAACCAGGTTGAGTCCAAGAAGGCATTCGAAGACATTGTCGCGCTAGGCGGAGTCAGCGTCATCTGCTCTCAGGGCATCACCATCCCAGACCTGCTTGCCGCCTGGTCCGCTGAGGGCACCCTGCCCTTCGACGAGGAAATCCTGTGCAAGAAGGGCTCTGCCTGGGTGCTGGGCTTCAACGACGGTGTGATGACCACGGCTGATTACTACGCCTCGGCGCTGCCGGTGAAGTAGCCCCTACAACCTCGGATCCATCGGCTCTGACTCCAGCGCCAACACGCCGAAGACAGGGACGTGGATTCGATGCAGAGGCTCGCCCGCCGCTAGACGTTCCAGCGACTCAATGCCGAGGGCATACTCGCGCAGCGCCGATGACTGCTTGTGCTGCAGATTTCGCCGCTTCAACCGTTCTTGACGCTGCGGGTGCAGGTAGTCATGCCCATAAATCATGCGCAGATACTCCCGCCCCCGCACCTTCATACCGGGCTGCACCTGGCGATCCACTGCCGCGTTTTCCATTGGCTTGACGACGGCCCCCTCCCCGCCCGACTCTGTCAGTTGCAACCACCACTGCGATGCGGCCTCCACCTGTTCCGGGTCACTGGGGTCGAGGACGAAGCAGCGCGTCTGCCGGTAGATCTCACTGTCAGCTGCTACCAGCTGGTTCGCGATATCCAAGTGCCATGAGTGCGGCTTGTAGTGCCAGGTGGCATCCTCACTTGCCAGCACTTGGAAGGGTGCGAACTGAATCTTGTTGTCGCTGTCGACATAGCGGTTGTAAGCAGCGCGGAACTTCTCGAGTTCGTCCAGAGTCTGTTCTGGAGCGGGACCGCCGACCTCTACTCCCCTGTCGGTTGCCGCCTGCAGAGCGACCGCGAGCTGCCTCCCTGCACCGATACCCGCGGCAGCGGTGGGTGCATAGATGTCGTCGATAAGCCCTTGCGCCTTGAGATTCCAAGGCAATACTTCGCCGTCGAGCAGGACCCAGTCGCCGAATTGGTCGAAAAGCCCGGCGCGCTCTGCGGCCTTGGTCATTTCGTCGAGTGCTGGATTCTTACCGTCGAAGAAGGCACGCCCCGTCCGGGTATATGCGTAGGTGCTAACACCGAAACGGGTCTTTGCTCCAGGCCGAATCAGGCAGAGCACAGCTCGGGAACCCATGTGCTTTTCCTGACAAATGACCTGGTCAGTGTGTTCAGCGTAGTAGCGGAATGCCTCCTCCGGGTGTTCCAGGAAGCCTTCCCGCTGTGAGGTCGGCGCCGGTGACATGGTCGGTGGCAGGTAAGGAATTCTCTCGGGCGCGAGCGTGAAACGGCTGATGGTTTCCAGCGCTGCAGCCGCGCGGTCACTATCAATGCGGATGCGTCCATGGCGCCCAGTCTGGATACCATCGACGTCTAACACGTCAGTGATACGCAGCTCGGACTCCGGTCGGTTGGTGGTCTTGCGGGATGGGGCCTCCCACCACGTCTGCTTTGCATCGACCTGCACGTTCTCTAGTTCGGGATAGCGCAGTGCAGAGAGCTTACCGCCGAATACGCAACCGGTGTCGATGCACATGGTGTTATTGACCCAGCGCAGACGGTCCGCTTCCATGTGGCCATAGACAACACGGGCGGCACCGCGGTAGTCCGCCGCCCAATCCAGACGTTCTGGCAGGCCATTTTCATCGAGCTTGCCAGTAGTCGCACCGTAGAGCGCGAACTCGCGGACTTTTCCAGAGGCCCTGCCATGGAGGTGCTCAGGCAGTCCCGCGTGGGCTACGACCAGGGCGCCGTCATCCAGCACATAGTGCACCGGCAAGTGGTCGATGAAGTCGCGGACGTCTCTCCGGAATTCCTCACTTTCGTCGGCGAGCTGAGTGAGCGTTTCGGCCAGCCCGTGGCCCGTGGTGACGTTGTGGCCGTCGAGGGCGCGCACCAACTTAGAGTCGTGGTTTCCGGGCACGCAGAGAGCATTGCCGTCCGAGACCATCCCCATGACCAGCTTCAAGACGGCTGGGCTATTGGGGCCGCGGTCAACGAGGTCACCAACGAAAATGGCCTTGCGGCCATCTGGGTGATGAGCATTGCTGCCATCCGCCGAGAGCTCGTAGCCGAGCTTCTCCAGCAGTGCGGTCAGCTCGTCGAAGCAACCGTGGACATCGCCGATGATGTCGAAAGGGCCGTGGAGATCGCTGCGATCGACCTTCAGCGGCACACGTTCAATGGTGACGTTGTCGATTTCCTCCGCGGAATTCAAGATGAGAACGTTGTGAATCTTCTCGCGCTTCAGGTGCTTGAGCCCTCGGCGCAGGTCACGGTGCTGGCGCTCCAACACCTCCACTCCGAAGTTGCGGTCAGTGCGCTGCCTGTGCCGCTCCTTCACCTCCGCCAACGGAAGATTCAAAACGATAGCAGCACTGAGCGCATGGTGTCTGCGCGCCAGCTTCACGAGCCGGGCGCGGTCCTGCGGTTTCACATTCGTCGCATCGACCACGGTGAGCAAGCCTGCTTCCAGGCGCTTGCCGACGATCGTCTCCAGCAGCTCAAAAGCAGGCGCCGTCGCCGCCTGGTTATTCGGATCGTTGGAAACAATGCCGCGACAAGTATCCGAGGATACGACTTCAAACGGGTCGAAGTGCCGTGCCGCAAACGTCGACTTTCCAGCGCCAGAGACACCGACCAGCATGACCAAGCTGAGGTTAGGAAGTGAGATGGTACTCATAATTAGCTCTCCTCTGCTGCGGTGAAGTCGTAGGAAAAGACCGTCATTTGTGTTGGTTGGCCGTAAGTTTCGTGCACGTCCCCAATACCGTCGAAGTCCACCAGATAACCGAACTTCTCGGCCACGCCCCTGGCCCACTGACGAAATTCCGCGCGACTGAACTCGAAACGGTGATCCAGGTGTCGGAACTGTCCAGGCTCTAGGTTTGGATAGCAAGCGTTGTAGTCACTATTTGGGGTGGTGACGATGACATACTGCGGGCGTGCGAGCCCAAAGACGTTGTTCTCCAACGCGGGCAGCCGGTCGGCATCAATGTGCTCGATGACCTCCATCAGGATTGCCACGTCCATGTTCGCAATGCGCTCATCGGCATAGGTGACCGAGGATTGGAAAAGCTCAACCCGCGCGGCTTGGCGCTCCGGCATGCGATCTAGGTTCAGCGCCTTGTGCGCCTTACGAAGCTCCCCCACAGAAACATCGGTACCAACGATCTGCGCGATTCGCGGATTCTCCAGCATCGGCCCCAGTAGCACGCCGGAACCGCAGCCGATGTCGACTACACTGCGCGGGCGCAGGCTAAGTACTTCACGCAGTACTCGCTCTTGGCGCTGTCGATTAAGTGGCTTGGCTGGCTGGTCACCGCGGGGCAGTTCGATTGCACCGGCTTCCCCGGCTTCCCCAGCAAGCTTCACGACGGCCTCGTTGACCAGGCCTTTTTGATCCGCAAGGTAGCGCCCCAGGATTCTCTCCCGCTGTGGGTGCTCCGGTAGCCAGTCCCGCGCACGCGCGGCGAGCTTGTCGATTTCCCGGTCATCGACCCAATAGTGTTTCCCACCGTCGAGGACGGGCAGCAGAATATACAGGTGATTGAGCAAATCGCGGACGGTTGCCCTACCCGAAAGCGTTATCGTCGGTGAGAACTTCTGGCCGGCAATATTGTTCGAAAAATCGCAGGCGACGTTCCACCCCAGCGGTTCGAACAGAGCCCGGATTTCTTCCTCGGTGCCGGGTACCGCGGCGACTGTCGCGGTGAGGTCGCTCGGGGTTTCGTCGTAAGGCGAGGGCTTTTCCATGACCATCGCCGTGGAGAAGACGGACTTCAGCGCCACTGTCATAAGCGATGACGCGGCCCATTGCCGGTCATTGATGTAGCCGGTCAGATTGAACGTATCAGCGCGGTACTGCTTGAGTTTCAGCAGCTCATCGCGGTCAATATCAACCCAAAGGGCTGCCGTGCATTCGGCATCGGTAGCCGTGGGGAAAAAGACTCTGGCAACACCGAACTTTAACTCGGACTCATGCACGCGATCGGGATGCTTTCGCAAAATAAATCCCAAATCGCGTGCCGATTCAGCAGGCGAAGATTCACCGAGCCGAGAGTGTTTAGTGATTGCCAGATACATACGGCAAGTCTAACGCCTACCGCGGATTGGACTAGAGCATTTTTTGACCTACAGCGTCTTCGGCTTGTGGGCCGGACGACTCTTCTCGTAGGCCACAATGTCCGCTTCGTTGCGCAGGGTCAGGGAGACGTCGTCAAGCCCTTCCATCAGACGCCAGCGGGTGTAGTCGTCGACCTCGAACGGGAAGACCTGCTCACCGGCCTCGACGGTGCGGGTCTCCAGGTTGACGGTGAGCTCCATGCCAGGGTTAGCCTCCAGCAGCTTCCACAGCAGCTCGACATCGGACTGCTGCATCTGTGCGGCGAGCAGCCCCGCCTTGCCGGCATTGCCACGGAAGATATCGGCGAAGCGGGAGGAGATGACGACGCGGAAACCGTAGTCCATCAGGGCCCACACGGCGTGCTCGCGGGAAGAACCGGTACCGAAGTCCGGCCCTGCTACGAGGACGGAGCCCTTTGCGTATTCCGGGCGGTTGAGCACGAAGTCGGATTCGTTATTGCGCCAGTTGCTGAACAGGCCATCCTCGAATCCGGTGCGGGTGACGCGCTTTAGGTAGACGGCCGGGATGATCTGGTCAGTGTCGACGTTGGATCGCTGCAGGGGAACGCCGACGCCGGTGTGAGTATCAAACTTTTCCATGGTGAAAGATCCTTAGAAGTTCTGCTTGGGTCTGTCGTACAAAGATCGGCAGTGAGAGTCAGTTAGAGATCAGCCGGTGCTGCGAAGTGACCGGCGACGGCGGTAGCTGCGGCGACGGCAGGGCTAACCAGGTGGGTACGACCACCCTTGCCCTGACGGCCCTCGAAGTTGCGGTTGGAGGTCGAAGCGCAACGCTGGCCCGGGGTCAGCTGATCCGGGTTCATGCCCAGGCACATGGAGCAGCCCGGCATGCGCCATTCAGCGCCTGCCTCTTCGAAGATCTTGCCCAGCCCCTCTTCTTCAGCCTGTGCGCGGACCTTTGCGGAGCCCGGCACGATGAGCATCTGGACGCCGTCGGCAACCTTGCGGTCCTTCAGCACGTCGGCGACGGCGCGCATGTCCTCGATGCGGCCGTTGGTGCAGGAACCGACGAAGACAACGTCGACCTTAACGTCGCGCATCGGGGTGCCCGGCTTCAGATCCATGTACTCCAGTGCACGTTCGGCGGCGATGCGGTCGGAGTCCTCAGCGATGAACTCCGGGTCCGGCACGGTCTCACCCAGCGGCACGCCCTGGCCCGGGTTGGTACCCCAGGTAACGAATGGGGTCAGCGCGGAACCGTCGATTTCGACGACCTTGTCGAACTTCGCGTCCTCGTCAGTAACCAGGGACTTCCAGTATGCGACAGCCTCGTCCCACTGCTCGCCCTGCGGCGCGTGCGGGCGCCCCTTCAGGTATTCGAAGGTGGTCTCGTCCGGAGCAATCATGCCGGCGCGGGCACCGGCTTCGATGGACATGTTGCAGATGGTCATGCGAGCTTCCATCGACAGCTTCTCGATGGCCTCGCCGCGGTACTCAATAACGTGGCCCTGACCACCGCCGGTGCCAATCTTGGCGATAATCGCCAGAATCAAATCCTTGGCGGTAACACCATCCTGCAGTTCGCCGGTGACGTTGACCGCCATGGTCTTGAAAGGCTTCAGCGGCAGGGTCTGGGTAGCCAGAACGTGCTCAACCTCGGAGGTACCGATACCGAAGGCCATAGCACCGAAAGCCCCGTGGGTGGCGGTATGCGAGTCACCACAGACGACGGTGGTGCCCGGCTGAGTCAGGCCCAGCTGTGGGCCGACGACGTGCACGATACCCTGCTCGCGGTCGCCCATCGGATGCAGGCGGATACCGAACTCCTCAGCGTTCTTGCGCAGTGTGGCAATCTGGGTACGAGAGGTCGGTTCCTCAATCAGATTGATTTTGCCGCCGGCGACAGTAGTCGGAACGTTGTGGTCCTCGGTTGCGATGGTCAAATCCGGGCGGCGTACCTTGCGCCCTGCCAGACGGAGGCCATCAAAAGCCTGCGGCGAGGTAACCTCGTGGACGAGGTGCAGATCGATATAAATCAGATCTGGTTCGCCGTTGTCGCCTTGCTTGACTACGTGGTCACGCCAGACTTTCTCGGCCAGAGTCTTCGGGCTGGTGTCCGTGGTGCGCATAGTGGGTGAGCCGCCTTCCGGATATATCTCTTTTATCTCAAGGAATGAGATGTTAATATCATGGCATGGGACAGATTAGCACATCCGAGACGCCAGCTCTAAGTGGCATTAAGGTTCTCGACCGTTCGGTACTCATTCTCAAGTCTGTTGCAGAAACTCCACGCACCCTCGCCGAGCTCTGTGACGACACCGGCCTGCCCCGCGCCACCGCCCATCGGCTGGCCACGGCGTTGGAAGTACACCGCCTTGTCACCCGCACTCCGGACGGCCGCTGGACGACGGGCCCCGGCCTCACCGAGATCACGCCTGTCACCACCGACCTGCTTGCCGACGCCGCAGCGCACATCCTTCCGAAGCTAGTAGAGGTAACCGGCGAGTCAGTGCAGCTCTACCGTCTCACCGGCGACACCCGCACCTGCATTGCCTCCATGGAGCCCGCCACCGGCCTGCGTAACACCGTGCCAGTTGGCTCTCGTATGCCGCTGACCGCGGGTTCCGCCGCACGTGTTCTGCTGGCTTTTGGCCCGGCCAATCTCGCTGAGCGCATGCTGCCCGACGCCGACTTCAACCAACAGGATCTCGACGACTGCCGACGTCTCGGCTGGTCTGAGTCCATGGGCGAGCGCGACCCCGCACTCGCCTCTGTTTCCGCCCCGGTTTTCGACGGAAACCAGCGCATGATTGCAGTCCTATCCGTCTCCGGCCCCGTGGAGCGCATGACTCCGTCGCCCTATGAATGCTGGGGCGCAAAGGTTCTCGCCGCCGCTGAGGAGATGAGCTCCCGACTGTAATGCCCGCTTACCGTCACCTTGTCCTACTTCTGTCCATGTTCGCGGCGGTCGGTTCGTCCGTCGTTCACATGGGTGTGCCTTTTCTCATCCCATCCCTGCAGGAAAACGGTTTAAGCCTCTCCGCCGCCGGTCTCGTCGCAGCAATGCCGGCGGCCGGTATTGTTTTCACACTCATCGCCTGGGGCTGGTTTGTCGACCGCTACGGCGAACGCGCAGCTCTGTTCGCAGGCTTGACTTCTACCGCCTTGACGACGGGGCTTGCGGCGCTGGCTTCGTCGTCAAGCCCGGCCCTGCTCGGGGCTGCGCTCTTCCTCGCTGGATGTGCGGCGGCGAGCGTGAATTCTGCATCCGGCCGCGTGGTGTCGGGCTGGTATCCGCCGCATCAACGCGGTACTGCGATGGGCATTCGCCAAATGGCTCAGCCCCTTGGCGCTGCACTATCAGCGGTAACCCTGCACCCTCTCGCGCAGAACTACAGCATCGGAGTCGCACTCGCGATGCCCGCAATTCTGTGTGCTGTGCTGGCGTTGCTTGTGCTGGTTGGAGTGAAGAATCCCCCTCGCCCTGATGCCTCGAACCCCACCGTCACGGCCAGCCCTTACCGCGACGGCAAATACCTTGTGCGCATCCATATCGCCTCGGCGCTACTGTCCTGGCCGCAGTCGATGATGGGCGCCTACATTCTGGTGTGGCTGTTGTCCGTGGGTTATGCCGATAGCACGGCGGGCACGGTTGTGATGGTCGCACAGCTGCTCGGTGCCGGATCGCGAGCATTGATGGGCGTGATCTCCGACCGCGTTCGGTCCCGCATCCGCCCCTACCGCTGGGTCTCGGGTGCGACTTTTATCCTGGCTGTCGCAATGATGATTGCCAGCTGGGCTGATTGGCGCACACTTGGCACTGTGCTGGTCTGCGCACTGGCCGTTGCCGTGGTCAGCCCGAATGGTCTTGCCTTCACCGCAGTTGCTGAATACGCAGGCCCCTTCTGGTCCGGACGCGCTATGGGTACGCAGAACACGTTCCAGAACATTATCTACGCTGCAACGCCTCCGGTTTCGGGTGCGATTGTGGCCGCTGCGGGCTTCCCCGCACTGTTTGCCGTCACGGCTCTGTTCCCCGCCGCCGCGCTGGGTATTGCGCCACGAGAAGACCAGAACCGCAACGGGAGGGTGCGGGTCGAGCTTGACTAGCTAGCTCCGCACCCACCAAACAAATCGAGCCACGCACGCGCACCAGTGCACAGCCAGCAAACACAGCAGCCCAGCGCTGATCACGTATAGCCACTGCACGCCGGTAGTGTCACCCAGACTGTGCGTACCAAGACTCAGAGTGCCCACGGGGAAGGTTGCACCCCACCAACCAGGGCTGTATCCGGCCCAACTGATTACGGCGCGGGTGAATCGTCGTAAAGCAATGGCAGCGAGGAAGACACCGACGATGAGCACAGCGGTGCCGTAAGCGACAGCGAAGGTTCGGTTGAAAAGCAGCTGCACAGCGGCCGTGGACTGACCGACCAGCCCGAGCGGAATCCAGGCAGTACCGGCGATGGAATCGGGGATGCGCATGGTGCCAGAGAACAGCGCGACGTAGCAGCGTACGAAAATCGGCAGAACGGTAATCAACGCCATCCAAAAGAGTATTTGTGCGCAGACGTGATAGAACGTGCCGTAGTCAACGCTCAGCTGCGCGCCACTTGTCGCCGCCACCATCGGGGCGACTAGCGCGAGGCCCCACTGAAAAGTTGGTTCGCCTTCGAATCCTCGCAGTTGGCGAAGGCTGACGTAGATTGCCAGCGGCGCACCGATCCACCAGGACGCCAGCTGCCACGATGAGTTACTAGCTAGCGCAGTCGCAGCACTACCGAGAGCCATGATGCCCATCGAGAGCATGCCCCACGGCGCCATCAGCTTCGAGTGGAAAGGCGGGTTTCGAAGGCGCAGCCAGCCGACCACCATAAAGCCGAGAATGCCCACCGCCATGACTAGAAGAAGCTCCGGAATCACCGGCACGTCATGGATGTGCGCAAGCGTGGCGAAGATGGACGTACCCATCAGAGATCCTGCCCACGCGGGCCCGGCGGGCGCCAGCACATCACGGCGAGAAGAGTTGGTCATGCTCATACCGTATTTGTTCTTGTCACAGCTACAGCTATCACCAAACTCTGTGAGGGGTACCATAAATGCATGTACCCCTCCGCTGCGGCCGAACTCGAAGCACTTCTCACCGCCGCCCGTGCAGGCTCAATCTCCAAGGCCGCGCGTGAGCTAGGCATCAATCAGCAGACCATGTCCGCACGCATCGCACGGGCGGAAAGAGCGCTGGGAATCACAGTCTTCGAACGCTCTCCTTACGGCGTCTCCCCTACAGAAAAAGGGCAAGTGCTTATCGACGCTCTCCCAGACCTCCTCGCCGCCTGCCACAAGTTTTCGGGCATTGCCGCCAGCTTGCGTTCCGACAATGTTCCCCGCCACCTCACCCTTGCGGTGTCCAACACTGTCGCTGAGCTCTACTACCCCGGCTGGGCCGCAGAGTTCCACCGGCAACATCCCGCAGTCAAACTTTCGATGGTGCAGGCAAACTCCCGTGAGGTGCGGCAACTAGTAGCCGACAGTGCGGTGGACTTCGGCCTGGTAGAGGGCGAGGCTGGTCGGCACGACCTCGAAGAACGAATCATCGGCACCGACGAACTGGTCCTCGCCGTGCCGACTGGGCATTTGTGGGCTGAGCGGGCCGAGATATCCGCCGAGGAACTGCGCGCGACGCCACTCGTTATTCGCGAACCGGGTTCCGGCAGCCGACAGGTGGTGGAAGATGCACTGGGCACTCTCACCGAACCCGCCGGAGAATTTGGCTCCCTTTCGGCACAGCGCGCTGGCATGATTGCGCTGGCAGCGCCAACAATCATCGCCCGCGGCGCAATTCGCGATCAGGTAACGCTCGGGCGCATCGTCATCGTCCCCACCGATACCGTTTTTACTCGCAACCTCAGCGTGGTTATGCGTCGTGGCAGTGAAGCTAGTGGAGACATTTCGGAATTTATCCGCATTGCTAGTCCTATACTTAGCAAGCATGAGCAATCCCAATGATGACCTCTTTTCCTCCGACCGCTACGATGCCGGTATCCAAATCCGCCGCGAGGTAATGGGCGACGAATTCGTCGATGCCGCCCTCTCTCGCAACGCCGGCTCCGACGGAGAGACCCTGCAGAAGCACATCACCGCCACAGTCTGGGGTTCTGTCTGGAGCCGCGAAGGACTGGCCAAGCGTGATCGATCCCTGCTCAACATTGGAATGCTCGTGGCCCTGCGAGCCACCGAGGAACTGCGCGGCCACATCAAGGGCGCTCTCGCCAACGGTCTGACCCGCACCGAAATCACCGAAGCCATTGTCCACGCTTCCGGTTACTGCGGCGCACCAGCTGCACTGTCCGCAATGAAGGTCGCGCAGGAAGTGCTCGTTGCCGAGCTCGGCCCGCTTGACGACGACGATCAGTAGGCAGCCCACGGGCTCTCAGGCCCTGGCCTCCGCGTTAGTACATCAGTGATGCGGCGCAGCAGCCACGACAATGGCAGGGCGATGGCAGTGGTGACAATTGCCACTGCCAACATCGAGCCCTGGAAGGTCTGATAACCCATCAAGCTCATTACCCAGTCCATGACCAACACGTGGACGAGGAAGAACTCGTAGGAGACCTCCCCCAACCAAATCATTGCTGGATGACGAAGCCACCTTACCTCCGTACCAAGCGCAATCGGAGCCACGAATGCGCCGGCAGACAGACCATACAGCGTGGTCTTCCACAACGCCTGGTCGACATCATCCGGCACCAAGGTTGCTGGCCCCACATGCGTAGTAGTGGATAGAACGAACAGCACCAGAGCTATCGGCCAGCTGGCGGCCAGATTAACGCGCCATCCGACCTTTCGACCGTAGGCCAGCAGCATACCGATGGCGAACCAGTCGAAATACGCCATCGGCCACAGCCGTGCCACCACCGGCAGCAGGTTTTCCTGGTGCGATAGCACAGTCCAGACCGGCCCAATGAGGCCAAAACCAATAATGATGGCCAACGTTGGACCAGGCCGTAGCCGCCCCTTTGTGATCGTCCAGATGCCAAGCCCCACCAGCGGCAATACCAAGTAGAAGCCGACTTCCACCACCATCGACCACATCTGCGGCAAGCCCGGGTGAATCCAGCCGAATTGGAGCGTCTGGGTAAACGACATCGTGCGCAACCAGCCCTGTAGCCCTCCACCAGATGGTGGTGGGTCGTCTGCGGTGTGAATGAGAAAGGCCACAGTGACCACAATCCAGTAGGCCGGCAGGACTCTCTTCGCACGGCTGGTGAAATACTTCCGCAAGTCCGGTCGGTTCGCGGGGACGTCGTCAGGCGAACCGAGCCAGCGCCCTGTGAGCAGAACCGCACTGAGCACGAAGAAAATGGTGACACCGATTTCGAAACGACCGTTGAGGCGACCCCACCAATCGTCGGTGTAATTTCCAGTCCAAAACGCAGCATGCGTGAGCAGGACGCCGAATGCGCCGATTGCGCGGATGCTGGTCAGCTCCGGAACGTAGGTGGACTTGGCCGAATTCATGCCAATACTTTAGGAGCGCAAAGTACTTCCCCGTGTTATTTCGGCAAAAGTGGAATCTACATAATTTCTTCTACATGTTTTCGACGGTGCTCAAGATGTACTGAGCAGATTCACGCAGTCGCTCCAGCTCCCAACTGTTTAGCTGTGGCGGCATACGACGAATGATTCCACCTCGGCCGATCACCGCTGGCATCGACAGCGAGACATCCGTCAACCCGTATTCACCATCCAAGCGTGTACACACCGGGTGGACGCTGTTTTGATCCAGCATCACCGCGCGGGCAATTTCCAAAGCGGAGCGTGCAACACCAGCATTAGTCCAGCCCTTGGCATTGAGAACATCGTAAGCTGCCCCGACTACGGCATCTTGAATTTCTTGCGGTGAAGGCAACTGCGTGCCATGCCATTTTTCCAGTTCTGTCCACCTCACACCTTGCACGTTCAGTGTGGACAAAATCGGTACGGCAGTAAGCCCATGCTCACCCATCATGTAGCCAGTCACTGACTTTGGGTCAATTCCCAGCTGCTTGGCAACTACCCACCGCAGTCGGGCCGAATCTAGCATCGTGCCGGTGCCAAAGAGCTTTTCCGCGGGGTAATCGAACTCGGTATGTGCCAAGTGCACCACCGCATCGAGCGGATTAGTAATAAAGAGGACAATCGCATCGTGCGTATGCTTCACGATTCCCGGCATGACATCGCGAACCACTTCCCCGCTGAGCTTGGCTAATCCGGCACGGTCCGGACGGGAATCCGGGTCGTCCGGATCAGGGAGAATGGACGCACCAGCAGCGACGATAATCATATCCGCGTCGGTGCAATCGCTGTAGTCGCCAGCATGCACATTGACATAGTCCGTGCCGGGAACACCAGTGGACTGGGATTGGTCCAGAGCCTCGCCATGCGCGACGCCTGGTGCCGTGTCAATCGTGGCAATCTCAGCGAACAGCCCGGATTCCATGGCATATGTCAGGACATACGAACCGACGTGACCGAGACCAATACAAACGAGTTTTGAATGTTTCATAGTTTCGATACTAGGACTGTGGAAATCCAGTGCCGCGGTGGAGGGGTGAGCAGCAAGACAAAAGCCTCCACTCGATTACGAGTGAAGGCTCTTGTCTATATATCTTTGTACCCCGTACGGGATTTGAACCCGTGTTACCGCCGTGAGAGGGCGGCGTCCTAGGCCGCTAGACGAACGGGGCTTAGAACTTTCATCCGCGCGCTGCGGACTTGTTAAACAATACACTAGACGTGGATAATAACTGCAAATCGCCCGGTCAAGGCGCTAAATTCCAAGTGCTTCCACATTTTTTGCCAGTACGTTTTTAAGCTCTGCTTCATCCATTCTTCGCAGCGCCGCAACTTCGGCGACAGTGTCCCGCAAGGCCGCGACGACCTCGGCAGAGACCGCCTCCGCCGCATCACCGCTTCCGGGCTCGCGCGGAAGGTCAGTTTCCAGCAAAAGCCTATCGACGGGCACCTGCGACACATAGGCTCGTCCGCGTTTGATCCGTAGCATGAGCGGATTGACGGAGATGTAGCCACCGGCTCGGATAAGCCTGGTCAGCTCATCGCTGGTGCCACCGAAACGGTGAAAGATGGGCACGAGATTCTGACCGAGCCCTACCCCTTTGTCGGAGCCCAAGCGTGGTTCCAGCAGATCAAGCACTCTATCGGCGCTGCGGACTGTGTGAATGGACAGAATATGCGGCTGGCTCGAGGCTCGGACAGCATCGAGAATGCTTGTGAAGACGTGGATTTGGGTCTCGGCGGGAACGTCGTCAAGCCTGCGGGGCGCAAAGTCTAAGCCAATCTCACCGACGAAACGGGTGCGTGGAAGGGCCTTGCGAAATATCTCAAGCTCGCGCTCGTAGTTGCCGTCGATATACCACGGGTGATAGCCGACTGCGGCCATGGGGAGATTTTCGCGCTCTATCTCGACAAATCCGGAGGGGCGGACTGTCTGCGCGATGATCTCCACGCCTTCCTGCGCAATGCCGGCTTTGAAGCACTCGCGCGAAGCCGGTGGCAGGAAATCGTAGTGAAAGTGGGTATCGATGAGCCGCATCATTTTTCCGTTGGTGGCTGGTTTTCGTCGGCCGGACCGCCGATGCGCGGGGCCAGCGGGGTTTCCTCGAACCCGAGCAAACGGCGAATGACCTTTCCGGCCAGCATCTGCCCCATGATTGGCGGTATGTAGCTCATAGTACCGAGGGTTTCCGCTTTGGTGCCGCTGCCTTTATCTGTAATTCGCACTGGTTCTTCAGAGGAGTACAGCACCTCAAGACCGCGAATGCGTCGGCGGATACACACCTGACGGACGACCTTCGCCAGCGGACAGACCTTAGTCTTATTGATTTTCGAGAAAGTCAGCCGAGCTGGGTCGAGCTTATTTCCGCCACCCATAGCGGAAATGAGGTGGATGCGATTTTCCGCGCACCACTGCGCGATCTCAATCTTGCCGGTGACATCGTCGATAGCGTCGATGATGTAATCCGGACGCGGGAACTGCTCGAAGGCCTCCGCCAGGTTTTCGCGTGTAAGAAAAATCTGACGGGCATAGGTCGTACAATCCGGGTTGATATCGGCAACCATCGCCTCCATAACCTCGGCTTTGACCCGGCCAATCGTGGAGACAAAAGCCAGCGCCTGACGGTTGAGATTGCTCGGCTCCACGACATCACCGTCGATCAAGATGAGGTTGCCCACGCCGCCTCGGGCAAGAGCTTCGGCACAACTAGACCCCACGCCTCCGAGTCCGACAACCATGACGGTAGATTCAGCCAACGTTTCTAGCCCCTCCTCCCCTAGGAGAAGCTTTAGTCGTGCGAAACGTTCACTGGTCATAGTCGCCCCTGGTCATAGTCGGGTTAAGTAAAGAAAAGTGTGTCCGCATGC
>NZ_KV836049.1:0-1016 GCF_001838215.1 Corynebacterium sp. HMSC061H03 | reverse complement strand
TGTGTTGAATGTTTGGTCTATTAGTACCGGTCACCTCCACACCTTACGATGCTTCCAGATCCGGCCTATCAACCCCATCATCTATAGGGGACCTCAAAAGAAACCTAATCTTGGAACAGGCTTCCCGCTTAGATGCTTTCAGCGGTTATCCCTTCCGTACGTAGCCAACCAGCCATGCCCCAGGCGGGACAACTGGCACACCAGAGGTACGTCCATCCCGGTCCTCTCGTACTAGGGACAGCCTTCCTCAAGTTTCTACGCGCGCGGCGGATAGAGACCGAACTGTCTCACGACGTTCTAAACCCAGCTCGCGTGCCGCTTTAATGGGCGAACAGCCCAACCCTTGGGACCTACTCCAGCCCCAGGATGCGACGAGCCGACATCGAGGTGCCAAACCATCCCGTCGATATGGACTCTTGGGGAAGATCAGCCTGTTATCCCCGGGGTACCTTTTATCCGTTGAGCGACACCGCTTCCACAAGCCGGTGCCGGATCACTAGTCCCTAGTTTCCTACCTGCTCGACCTGTCAGTCTCACAGTCAAGCTCCCTTGTGCACTTACACTCAACACCTGATTGCCAACCAGGCTGAGGGAACCTTTGGGCGCCTCCGTTACTCTTTGGGAGGCAACCGCCCCAGTTAAACTACCCACCAGGCACTGTCCCTAACCCGGATCACGGGCCGAGGTTGAGATGTCCAATACGATCAGAGTGGTATTTCAACAACGACTCCACCCCAACTGGCGTTGAGGCATCACAGTCTCCCACCTATCCTACACAAACCGAACCGAACACCAATACCAAGCTATAGTGAAGGTCCCGGGGTCTTTTCGTCCTGCCGCGCGTAACGAGCATCTTTACTCGTACTGCAATTTCGCCGGGTCTGTGGTTGAGACAGCAGGGAAGTCGTTACGCCATTCGTGCAGGTCGGAACTTACCCGACAAGGAATTTCGCTACCTTAGGATGGTTATAGTTACCACCGCCGTTTACTGGGGCTTAAATTCTCCGCTTCGACCC